>DASVVD010000268.1:0-9985 GCA_036386715.1 Pseudoduganella sp. | reverse complement strand
CGGTGGAATCGGCAGGTAGTGCGCGCCGGTCGGATAGGCCAGCGCACCATAGGCGCCGCCGGCCGCGTTGCCGAACGGCTCCGGGCCGTCGACCATCAGCACATCCTGCACGCCTTCGCGGTGCAGCTTCCATGCCGCCGTGAGGCCAGCGATGCCGGAGCCGAGGACAGCGACATCGGCCTCGATCACTTGCGACGGTGCAGGCAGCGCCTGCCTGTCCTGCAGGTCGCGCAGGTAATGGCCTTCGGCGCGGCCGGGATAGTGCACCTCGGGTTTTATCTCCCGCCAGCGCCCGTAAGCGGCGATGCCTGCGGCGGCGGCGGCGCCACCGGCGCCGAGCGCGGCGGTCCAGCGCAGGAATGAACGGCGTTCCATCGTGTCCTCAGCGTATGGTGCGGTGCCAGTCCTGCTCGAACTCGTGCACCAGGGATTGGGTATTCAGGCGGTTCGGTGCCATCGTCAGCGGCTGCATGTCCGGCGGGAAGCTGAACATCGCCGCCGTGGTGGCGCCGTTCAGGAAACGCATCGGCAGCCGGTAGGATGACGGCGGAGCATACGTGCCCTGTGGCGTGGCGAGGATGAAGCCCCATTCGCCGAACGACGGCACATAGGCATGATAAGGGTGCGTGCGCAGGCCCACCTCGCGCAGCGTGGCATCGATGGTCCAGAACGCATGCGGCGCGAAGAACGGTGAAGTCGATTGCACCACCACCAGGCCGTTGGCCGCCAGGTGGTGCCGCAGCATGCTGTAGAACGGCACCGAGTACAGCTTGCCGAGCGCGAAGCTGGACGGATCGGGAAAGTCGACGATGACGGCGTCGAACATGTCCTCGGACTGCCGCAGCCACACGGCGGCATCGGCATTGACCACCTTGACGCGCGGATCCGACAGCGACCGGTGATTCAGCGCCGCCAGTTCGGCGCGCGACCTGAAGACGGCCGTCATCGCCGGATCGAGATCGACCAGCGTCACCTGTTCGATATTCTTGTAGCGCAGGATCTCGCGTAAGGCGAGGCCGTCGCCGCCACCCAGCACCAGCACGCGCTTCGCCCATGGCAGCCGCTCCAGCGCGGGGTGCACCAGCGCCTCGTGGTACCGGTATTCGTCGCGCGACGAGAATTGCAGGTTGCCGTTGATGTAGAGCCGCGTGTCGTCCTTCCAGCGCGTGATCGCGAGGCGCTGGTAAGGCGTGGAGGTGGCGTAGACGATCTCGTCGCCGAACAGCGCATGCTCGCCGAACTGCGTGAGGCGGTCGGCGCTGGCAAAGCCGAACGACAGCGCCACCAGCACGGCGCAGGCCCGCAGCGTGCGGCCGGCCAGGTTGGTCAGCTCGGCGCGGAACACGTGGATGGTCCACAGCGACACGCCGATGTTGAGCATGCCGAACAGGTAGCCGGTGCGCACCAGCCCGAGGTACGGCGCCAGCACCAGCGGGAACAGCAGCGACACCGCCAGCGCCCCCAGGTAATCGAAGGTGAGCACGCGGCTGACGATTTCGGCGAACTCGGTCTGGCGCGCGTTCAGCGCCCGCATGACCAGCGGCACCTCCATGCCGACCAGCATGCCGATCATGAACACCAGCACATACAGCAGCAGCCGGAACGGCGCGGCCATCCACGAGAACGTGAGGAACAGCAGCGCAGCCGATACGCCGCCGATCAGGCCGATGGCCAGTTCGATATCGACGAAGCGCGCCAGCACGTGCTCGTCCTTCACGTATTTCGACAGGTGGGCGCCAACGCCCATCGCGAACAGGTAGCAGCCGATGATGGTGGAGAACTGCAGCACCGAATCGCCCAGCAGGTAGCTGGAGAGTGCTCCGGCGATCAGCTCATATGCGAGGCCGCACGAGGCGACCACGAACACGGACAGGATCAGAATTTTCTTATTCATTGGCCAGCGGCTGGATTATCATGTTTCGTTTACCAGTTTGCCACTATAAGCCATGTTCGCCGTCGCCAACTACCTGATACACCTGTGCATCGCCGCGGTCCTGCTGGTGGTCTTCTTCAAGGCCTACACCTGGATGACGCCGTACGACGAGGTGCACCTGATCCGGCAAGGCAACCACGCCGCGGCCATGTCGCTGGGCGGCGCGCTGCTGGGCTTTTCGCTGACGATCGCGTCCGGCCTGCTGCACACCCGGAACTACCAGGAATTCTTTGCCTGGGCCTTCGGTGCGATGGTGGTGCAGGCATTGGCCTATGCCGTGACCACGCGCGCCCTGAAAATGGCCAAAGACCAGATCGAGTCCGGCAACAGCGCGTTCGGCGCGCTGCTTGGCACGATTTCCCTTTCCATCGGCGGCATCAACGCCGCCTGCATTTCCTAGAGGAGCCCGCGATGGGTATCGGCAGCTTTATCAAGAAGCAGTTCATCGACGTCCTGCAGTGGAACGAGGACCAGGAAGGCGTGCTGGCGTGGCGCTACCCGATGCAGGATTTCGAGATCCAGAACGGCGGCGTGCTGGTGGTGCGCGAATCGCAGGTGGCGGTGTTCGTCAACGAAGGCCAGATCGCCGACGTGTTCGGCCCCGGCACGCACAAGCTGACGACGCAGACGCTGCCGGTGCTGACCAACCTGAGAAACTGGGACAAGCTGTTCGACTCGCCGTTCAAGTCGGACGTCTACTTCTTCAGTACGCGCGTGCAGACGGGCCGCAAGTGGGGCACGCCGCAGCCGGTGACGATCCGCGACAAGGATTTCGACATGATCCGCGTGCGTGCCATCGGCATGTATTCGTATCGCGTCACGGATGCCCGCAAGTTCTTCACCGAGATCAGCGGCACGCGCGAAGCCTATACCCGCGATGAAGTGGAAGAGCAGTTGCGCGGCATCCTGCTGTCGACGATGGCCAGCTCGATCGGCGGCTCGAACGTGGCCTTCCTCGACATGGCGGCCAACCAGGCGCTGATGGCGCAGGAAATCAAGGGCGACCTGGCCGATGCGTTCGCGCGCTACGGCATCGGCCTGGACGAGTTCAACGTGGCGTCCGTGAGCCTGCCGGAAGAACTGCAGCAGGCACTGGACGAGCGCATCTCGGCCGGCATGAAAGGCGGCCTGTCGGCCGACAAGATGACCGGCTTTACCCGCTACCAGACCGCCACCGCGATCCCGCTGGCGGCGCAGAACGAAGGCGGCATCGCCGGCATCGGCGCCGGGCTCGGTGCCGGGGTGACGATCGGCCAGGCCATGGGCCAGGCGGTCGGCGCTTCGCTGGCGCCGGCCGCGCCGCAAGCGGCGCCCTCACCTGTCCCGGCCACGCCGGCGGCCGACGATTCGATCGAAGCGCGCCTGCAAAAACTGAAAGGCCTGCTGGACAAGGGCCTGATCTCCGCCGCCGACTATGACAGCACGAAGGCCGAGCTGCTGAAGAAACTGATCGGCTAGCAGCGTTGCTGATCATCTCCTGCCCCAGCTGCGGCGCCGAGGTGCGCTTCCGCTCGCATGCGGCCGTGATGGCCGTGTGCGAGTACTGCCGCACCGGCGTGCTGAAGGACCCTGGCAGCGTGGGCGACCTGGGCAAGATCGCCGAAGTGCTGGAAGATTATTCGCCGGTCCAGCTGGGCACCTCGGGCACCTGGGCCACGCGGCCGTTCACGGTGGTCGGCCGGCTGCAGCTGCGCTACGACGCCGGCTTCTGGAACGAATGGTACCTGCTGTTCGACGACGGCACGAGCGGCTGGCTGGGCGATGCCTCGGGCCAGTTCACGGTCACCGTCGAGAAGCAGGTCGAGGGCGCCCTCCCAGCTTTCGAGGACCTGCAGGCGGGGCACCACGTGATGGCGGCCGGCCAGCGCTGGTTGGCGGCGGACGTGCGCACCGCCCGCTGTACCGGCGGCCAGGGCGAGCTGCCGTTCCGCGTGGGCCAGGGCTGGGAAGCCAGGGTGGCCGACCTGCGCGCCGGCAGCAGCTTCATCACGCTCGATTATTCCGATGGCGGCACGCCGCTGGTGTATGCCGGCGTGCCCGTCACGCTGGACAGCCTGCGCCCGCAGCTGCTGCGCGACGACCTCGAAATACAGCGCACTGCCGGCCGTTTCCGCGGCCAGCTCCAGGCACTCGACTGCCTGTCGTGCGGCAGCGCCATCAAGTATTTGCCGGGCATGACGGCCAACCTCGTGTGCCCCGCCTGCCGCGCGCAGCTCGACGTGGCCAGCCCGCAGGTCGAGGTGCTGCGCGCCGGCGAACGGCTGGACGCCGTGCCGACCACGCTGCCGCTGGGCGCCGAAGGCACGCTCGGCAACCAGAAGCTCACGGTCATCGGCGTGATGCGCCGCGAGGATGACGAAGGCGCGGCATGGACCGAGTACCTGCTGTACGGCAGCCGCGCCGGTTTTACGTGGCTGGTGGAGACGGACGACGGCTGGCAGCGCTCCGACATACTCGATGACTGGCCCGCCGAAGAGGGCGAAGCGGCGATGCTGGACAACATCCGCTACCGCCAGCTGGCCGCCTACCCGGCGCGGGTGACGTTTGCCGCCGGTGCCTTCAACTGGCGCGTGGCGGTGGGCGACGTTGCGCAGGTAACCGAGTTCCGACAGGGCCAGACCGCGCTGGCGGCGGAGCGCAGCGAGCACGAGATCACCTGGTCGCGCTCGAAGCCCGTGGCATGGGACCAGTTGCAGGCATGGTTCCCGGAGACGCTGAAGGCCGGTGCCGCGCCACCGCGGGTGCCCGGCACGCTGGCACAGGGCCGCCGCTACCGCAACGCCGCGCGCATGCTCATCATCGCCACCGGTGTGGTCAACGCGATCCCGCTGATGTTCAACTTCGGCGCCACCTTCTCCTACTCGGTGCTGGCAGCGCTGGCGCTGTACCTGCCGGCGGTCTTCCTCGACAATAACGACAGCGCATGAAAAAGTTTTGGATCTACGGCGCCGCGGTGGTTTTCCTTTCGACCGTGCTCAGCTGGAGTAATCTCGGTGGCGGTTCGTCGCGCGGCAGCTATCGCTCCGGCGGTTCCACGTGGTCGTCGACCACCGGCGGCGGCAGCTGGGGTGGCGGCGGGGGACACAAGTGAGCGGGCCGCAAGCCACCCTCTACAAGGCCGAGGGAACCCATCTGCTGGCCGACCTTTCGGGCGTCGTCGCCGAACTGCTGACCAGCTGCGACCCGATCGAGGCGCTGCTGCGTGACGCCGCGGAGGCAGCAGGCGCGCATGTCCTGCACAGCCATTTCCACGCTTTCGGCCCCGGGCTCGGTGTCACCGGCGTGGTCCTGCTGGCCGAATCGCATATCTCGATCCACACCTGGCCCGAGCAGGCGTTTGCCGCGGTCGATATCTTCATGTGCGGCGCGGCGCGGCCACAGCGCGCGCTCGATGTCCTGCGCCATGCACTGGCACCGGCACACTGCCGCGTACGCACGGTACAACGCTGCCCGGTTGGCGAAGCGGTCATAGGATGACGGAAGGCAGCCGGGGTGACGGGAAGTCGGCAGACGAGCTGCCGGGCACCCCCGGTCGTACACGGGTCGGCGATCCGGTATCACTTTTCCCTGATCGTCGCCTCGATATTGTTGCCATCGAAGTCGAGGATATAGGCGCTGTAGTAATGGCCCGCACCGATCCGCAATCCGGGCGGGCCATGATCCTCGGCGCCATGTTCCATCGCCGCGGCATAAAACCTGTCCACGGCTTCGCGGTCCGGTGCCGAGAAGGCGATATGCAAGGGTGCATTGCCGGCCTGGTGGTCGGCACGCCAGTACGTCGGGATTTCGGAGCCGACCCAGATGAAAGGCTGGCCTCCTTCGGCGGCATAAATGGCCCAGTCCATGTCGGTTTCGGTGCGGCGGATTCCCAGCGGCGCAAGACAGGCGTCATATAACGCCGCGCTGCGCGTGAAATCTGTCACGACAATACCGAGATGATGAAACATGCGCTGCTCCTGAAGTCGAGAAGTCCAGCCTATCACTGTTGAACGTGAACCGGCGCGCAGATTGACTTTCGGTAGTCCCCGGCTGCCCTTGCCCGGTAAATCCATCGCGACGCGTTGTTACGGCGGCAGACGCTCGGTTACACTAGCGGCTGACATCCTCGACCTTTACAGCCATGCGCCGACTCGCGCCACGATATTTTCCGCTTGCCCTCCCCCTGCTGTTTGCCATGGCAGGCTGCGGCGACAGTTACCAGCCAGAACAGCTGTACATGGCGACCAGCCCCGATTGCCGGGAATGGGTCGAAGGGTCGACGTTCAACCTGCCCGAAGGCGTCAGCGTTTCCGCCACCAGTCCCGTCACGCTGAAAGACGGCGGTGTCGAGTTCGGCATCATCTACCTGGTGCCGCGCGGCGGCCGGGTGCAGTTCGTCACGCGCGCGTTCAACGTCACCCAGCCGAAAGGCGCCACGATCGCCAAGGCGAAGATCCTCAGCTATTACCAGCGCGGCACCAACAACCGCGCCGAAATGGTGGAAGTGATCGAGAACATCCCGGCGCTGCTGCTGCCGGTCGCCACGTCGGACACCACGCAGTGGCGTATCCGGCTGGGCGTGCCCAAGGGCCTGCCGCAACGCTTCGATCTCGTCACGTCCGACGTCATCATCGACGACAAGCGCCGCCCGGTGCGCACCTTTACCTACCGCTGGTTCCCGGAGCGCAAGGCCTACGGCCTGTGCCGCTAGGCGCTTTAAAATCTCATCAGCTTAAACTTTCCAAAAATCGGGGACTGTCCCCCGTTTTTGGAAACTTTTCCCAAAAATGAGAAGTTGGAAATGCCAGTGCAGTCGCCCAGCCTTGGAAGACTTTCTCATATTCGAGAATTGTTGCTAAAAAAAGGGGACAGTCCCCGTGATTTGTTTGCAACGGTAGTGGCGTAAAAAAAGCAGCCCGAAGGCTGCTTTTTTTGGGGCTGCGTCCAGATCAGTGCTTGTTCTGGCGCAGTTTGGCGATGGCTGCCAGCTGGCCGATGGCCGCTGCCAGTTCCGCCTGGGCTTTCGCGTAGTCGATACCGGTCTGGTTGTTGGCCAGGCTTTCTTCCGCCAGTTTCTTGGCGGCTTGGGCCTTGGCTTCGTCCAGGTCGCTGCCGCGAATCGCGGTGTCGGCCAGGACCGTCACGGCGTTCGGCTGCACTTCCAGCAGGCCGCCGGCGACGAAGACGAATTCTTCTTCCGACTTGCCCAGCACCTGGATGCGCACCGCGCCCGGACGGATACGGGTGATCAGCGGCGTGTGCTTCGGGTAGATACCCAGCTCGCCCTGCTCGCCCGGCAACGCGACGAACGTGGCTTCGCCGGAGAAGATCAGCTCTTCTGCCGAGACCACATCGACGTGAATAGTGTTTGCCATAGTTATCCTAACGGTTGAACGCCCCGCTTCACGGGGAAGCGGGACGTCGCATCAAATTAGCCGAGCTTCTTGGCTTTTTCGATGGCTTCTTCGATCGTGCCGACCATGTAGAACGCCTGCTCCGGCAGGTGATCCAGTTCGCCGGAAGCGATCATCTTGAAGCCCTTGATCGTGTCTTTCAGCGAAACGTACTTGCCCGGCGCGCCGGTGAAGACTTCGGCGACGTGGAACGGCTGCGACAGGAAACGCTGCATTTTACGAGCGCGGGCGACCAGCAGCTTGTCTTCCGGTGCCAGTTCGTCCATGCCCAGAATCGCGATGATGTCACGCAGTTCCTTGTAGCGCTGCAGGGTGCCCTGCACGGCGCGGGCCGTGTCGTAGTGGTCCTGGCCAACGACCAGCGGGTCCAGCTGGCGCGAGGTCGAGTCCAGCGGGTCCACGGCCGGGTAGATACCCAGCGAGGCGATGTCACGCGACAGGACGACGGTCGAATCGAGGTGACCGAAGGTCGTCGCTGGCGACGGGTCGGTCAAGTCATCCGCAGGAACGTAGACGGCCTGGATCGACGTGATCGAGCCAGTCTTGGTCGACGTGATGCGTTCCTGCAGGCGGCCCATTTCCTCGGCCAGCGTTGGCTGGTAGCCCACGGCGGAAGGCATACGGCCCAGCAGTGCGGACACTTCGGTACCGGCCAGCGTGAAGCGGTAGATGTTGTCGACGAAGAACAGCACGTCCTTGCCTTCGTCACGGAACGATTCCGCGATCGTCAGGCCGGTCAGCGCCACGCGCAGGCGGTTGCCCGGCGGTTCGTTCATCTGGCCGTACACCATGGCCACTTTGGAGTTGCCCAGGTTGTCCAGGTCGACGACCTTCGCATCGGCCATCTCGTGGTAGAAGTCGTTACCTTCGCGGGTACGCTCGCCCACGCCGGCGAACACGGACAGACCCGAGTGCGCCTTGGCGATGTTGTTGATCAGTTCCATCATGTTGACGGTCTTGCCCACGCCGGCGCCGCCGAACAGGCCGACTTTACCGCCCTTGGCGAACGGGCACACCAGGTCGATCACCTTGATGCCGGTTTCCAGCAGGTCCTGCGACGGCGACAGCTCGTCGTACTGCGGTGCGGTGCGGTGGATCGACGCGGTGCGCTCGGCGTTGACCGGGCCGCGCTCGTCGATCGGGTTGCCCAGCACGTCCATGATGCGGCCCAGGGTTGCCGGACCGACCGGCACCATGATCGGCTTGCCGGTGTTCTGGATGGTCATGCCGCGACGCAGGCCGTCGGAAGAACCCAGCGCAATGGTACGGACAATGCCGTCGCCCAGCTGCTGTTGGACTTCCAGGGTCAGCTCGGAGCCAGCCATTTTCAGCGCGTCATAAACCTTAGGCATCGCGTTGCGCGGGAACTCCACGTCCACCACGGCGCCAATACACTGAACGATTTTGCCATCAGCCATTTTCGTTCCTTCAAATATAGTTAAATTCGTTTTTAAACCGCGGCCGCACCGGCCACGATTTCAGAGAGTTCTTTGGTAATGGCTGCCTGACGGGTCTTGTTGTACACCAGCTTCAGTTCGCCGATCACACTACCGGCGTTGTCGCTGGCGGACTTCATCGCCACCATCCGCGCCGACTGCTCGGACGCGAGGTTTTCCGCCACGGACTGGTACACCAGGGCTTCCACGTAACGTTCCAGCAGTTCGTCGATGACGGTCCCTGCATCCGGTTCGTAGATGTAATCCCAGTTGATGCCGCCCTTGTCCGCCGTGCGCTTTTCCGCCGTCAGCGGCAGCAGCTGTTCGACCATCGGTTCCTGCTTCATCGTGTTGATGAACTTGGTGTAGCACAGGTAAACGGCGTCCAGCTTGCCTTCCTGGAACTTCTCCAGCATGACTTTTACGGGTCCGATCAGCTTTTCCAGGTGCGGGGTATCGCCGATCTGCGTCGCCTGCGCCACCACGGGCACACCGATGCGGTTCAGGAAACCCAGACCCTTGTTGCCGATCGCGACCGCTTCAACCTTGTTGCCGGCCGCTTCCAGTTCCTTCGTCTTGTTCGTCACCGCGCGGAGCACGTTGGTGTTCATGCCACCGCACAGACCCTTGTCGGTCGTGATGATGATGAAGCCAACGGCTTTCGCCTGCGTGCCCTGGTCATCGGCCAGGAACGGGTGCGTGTACTCGGGATTGGCGCCAGCCAGGTTCGCGGCGATGTTCCGAATCTTGTCCGCGTAGGGACGGGCGGCGCGCATGCGATCCTGCGCCTTGCGCATTTTCGATGCGGCGACCATTTCCATCGCCTTGGTGATCTTCTTCGTATTCTCTACGCTCTTGATCTTGCCACGAATCTCTTTGCCTACTGCCATGAGTCCTTACTCCTTCCGGTCACCGGCAGCGCTTTCAGCAAGCGCTGCCGGATCCTTCATTTCATTAAAATGCGCCGGACTTTTTGAAATCAGCAATGGCGGCGGCCAGCGCAGCTTCGCCGTCCTTGTCCAGTTGCTTGGTTTCGTCGATCTTCGACAGCAGTGCAGCGTGGCTCGACTTCAGGAAGTTGTGCAGACCGTGCTCGAACGGCAGCACTTTCTTGACTTCGATGTCGTCCAGGTAGCCCTTGTTGACCGCGAACAGCGATGCGGCCATCAGCGAGGTCGACAGCGGCGAGAACTGCGGCTGCTTCAGCAGTTCGGTGACGCGCG
>DASVVD010000267.1:0-7010 GCA_036386715.1 Pseudoduganella sp. | reverse complement strand
CGCTGGCGAGAAAAAGCGATGCGACGTTCGCGCAGGTCGACCTGGCCGGCATCGTGCAGGACTGTACGGCGCTGCTGCAGCGCGAGCTGGCCAGCCACGGTGCCACGCTCCTGGTCGAGATTGCCGATGGCCTGCCGCCGGTGGCCGGCGACCGCGTGCAACTGCAGCAGGTGCTGATCAACCTGCTGATGAACGGCATGCAGGCCATGGAGCCGCGCGGCGGCACGTTGTGGCTGTCGCTGGCACCGGCCGGCGTGGCGGGCGGCGGCGGGGTGCGCATCGCCGTCACCGACGAAGGGCCCGGCATCCCGGAAAACCAGTGCGGCCGGCTGTTCGAACCGTTCTACAGCACCAAGCAGGATGGCATGGGCATGGGCCTGCCGATTTGCCGCTCCATCATCGAGGCACACGGCGGCCGCATCGCGGCCGTGCCGGGCAGTCCGGGCGCGACACTGGAGATCCTGCTGCCCGCGTTGCGCGAGGCGGCCGCGTGAAGCCGCTGGTCTACATCGTCGATGACGACGCGGCGTTGCGCGATGGCCTGTCCAGCCTGTTGCGCTCGGCCGACATGGCGGTGGCCACGTTCGGCTCGATCGCCGCCTTCCTCGGCCACTGCCGCGAAGAACGCAACAGCTGCCTGCTGCTCGACGTGCGGCTCGGCGGGCAAAGCGGCATGGACCTGCACGCGCAACTGAACGCGCAGGGCTGCACGCTGCCGGTCGTGTTCATGACCGGCTTCGGCGACATTCCGATGTCGGTGCGGGCGATGAAGGCCGGCGCGGTCGACTTCCTTGCCAAGCCGGTGCGCGTGGAAGAGTTGCTCGACGCCGTCGGCCAGGCCCTTGCCCGCGATGCTGCCTGCCGCGCCGAGCAAACGCTGCAGTCCGACCTGCGGCGCCGCTACGACACGCTGACCCCGCGCGAACGCGAGATCATGGCGCTTGCCGCCCGCGGGCTGATGAACAAGCAGATCGCCGGCGAAGTGGGCACCAGCGAAATCACCGTCAAGATCCACCGCGGCCAGGCGATGAAGAAGATGCAGGCCAGGACATTCGCCGACCTGGTGCGCATGGCCGAGGCACTGCGGGCCGGCGCCGGCTGATACCGGCAATCCCGCCACGCGCTCCTGTCCGCGTTTTTCCCGCATTCCCCCGCATTGCGCCGCAGTCTCCCGCAGTCTCCCCGCAGTCTCCTATACGCACGTATGATGGCCAGTGCCGCCGGCCGGCGCTAAGCTTCTGCCGATTGCCTCAACAGGAGCAGCCGTGTCTCTTTCCGATCAAGAAGTCTGCATCGTCGACGACGATGCTTCCGTGCGTACCGCCGTCGGCAGCCTGGTACGCTCGCTGGGCCTGCGCGCGCGCCTGTTTGCCTCCGCCGAGGAGTTCCTCGCGGCGGGCGGCGCAACCGACCTGGTCATTTCCGACCTGCAGATGCCCGGCATGAGCGGCCTGGACCTGCTCGAGCTGCTGCGCGGTCGCGCCGACGGCGTGCCGTTCATCGTCATCACCGGCTTCCTGCAGGACAGCGTGGCGCGCCGCGCCGCCGGGGCCGGTGCCGCGTGCCTGCTGGGCAAACCGTTCCAGGCCAACGCGCTGGTCGGCTGCATCGAACGCGCGCTCGCCGCCGGGCACGATGAAGGCAAGGATCATACGCACGTATGATTGCCGCGCCGCACGCGGCGCCTTATGCTTCAGTCACGATGTACGGCGGCACAGAAGTGATGCTGCCGGCATCGCCGATCAACTCCCAGCCAACGAGTAGACATGAGACAGCTGACGATCCCGCGCCCCGCTGCAACCTTGCCGGCCCCTGCCGCCGCCACCGCCCGTCATGAACCGGCAGTGCTGGATGAAGCGCTGCGTTCCGAACGCCTGCGCTGTGCCCGCGACGTGCACGACATCGTGCTGCAGGACATGACCGCCGTGCTGCTGCAACTGCGTGCCGCCAGCGGCAGCACCGACCCGGCGCAACTGGCCGCCTGCCTGGCCACGGCCACGCTGGCCGCCCAGCAGGGCCTGGCCAGCGCACGCGACTTCGTGCGCCGGCTGCGCACCGCACCGCCCGCATCGCAACAGCACGCCAGTCTCGCCGCTGCGCTGCGCGCCACGTTGCACGCGCTGCCGCTGGCCGCCGGCATGCGGCTGCGCCTCCAGGCCGACGGCGATGCCATGCTGCCAGCCGCCTGTTGCGAACAGCTGGCGATGATCGTGCGCGAGGCGGTCGGCAATGCAGCCAAGCATGCGCGGGCCCGCGTGATCGTCTGCCGGCTACGGATTCGCGGCGGCCGCGTGCAGGTGCAGGTGCGCGACGACGGCACGGGCTTCGATCCCCACCTGCCGCGTGCCGGCTTCGGCATCGGCGGCATGCACGAACGCGCGGCGCTGGCCGGTGCCGCACTGCAGGTCGACAGCGCTCCCGGGCGCGGCACGACCGTCTTCCTTTCCCTTCCACTCGAACCAGGAGAATGACATGACCGTATCCGTGATGCTCGTCGATGACCACCCGCTCGTCCGCCTCGGCATGGCCGGCGTGATCGCCCGCCAGCCCGGCTATGCCGTCGCCGCCGAGGCGGCCGATGGCGCCGACGCGATCGAGCTGTACCGCCGCGTGCGGCCCGACCTGGTGCTGATGGACCTGTCGATGCCGCGTGTCGGCGGCCTCGAGGCGCTGCAGGCGATCCGCGAGTTCCATCTGGAGGCCCGGGTGGTGATCGTCTCCAGTTCCGACGGCGAGGAACACGTCTACCGCGCGCTGCATGCCGGCGCCCGGGCCTACGTGCTGAAGGATGCGCCGGAAGCGCAGCTGGCCGAATGCCTGCACGCGGTCGCCGCCGGCCGCCGCTACGTGCCGCCCGATGTCGCCACGCGCCTCGCCGCGCGGCTCGACAACGACGCGCTGACCGGCCGCGAGCTCGATGTGCTGCGCTTCCTCGCCGAAGGCATGTCGAACAAGCTGATCGCCCGCGCGGCCGGCATCGCGCCCGGCACCGTCAAATACCACGTGAAGAACATCATGGCCAAGCTGGACGCTTCCTGCCGCACCGAGGTGCTGCGCGAGGCGGTGCGGCGTGGCATCGTCGATATCGTCCACTGAAGCCGCCGGGCGGGGCCAGCGGTTGGCTGCACGGTTGGCGCCACTGCGGCCGTGCGGTACAATCGCGCTTCTGATAATTAGTTCTCATTAAGATGACTGCTTGCCCACGCTCCCGATACCGCCGCGCCACGCCGCGCGGCCGGGTCGCGTCGTGGGCGCTGGCACTGTCACTCGCACTGGCGGCCATCGTCCTGCTGCTGCAGCTGTTCGCGGCGGCCGCGCACCACGATCACGAACTGGCCGCCAAGTCGCAGCACTGCGTGGCCTGCGCGCTGCACGCGCAGCCGCATGGCGCGCCGCCCGATGCGCAGCCGCCCCCGCCCGCGCTGCACTGGACGCTGCTGCAGATTCTTTCCGCCATCCCGTTCATCGCCGCCGCGGCGCACGCGGCCAGCTGCGTGCTGCCGCCTGCCCAGGCCCCGCCGCCGTTCCTGTCCCTTCGCTGATGCCGGCCGCGCACCCTGCGCCGGCCCGCCCCTGCACGATCGACCGCGGCTACTTTCTGCCGTAACGACAATCACACGCCCGTCGCTTCCGGCCGGCGCGCCTCGCAGCGCCGGCGCCAGGCCGCGGGCAACAGGAACACCATGAACGACCGATCCGGATACCCTTCCCGGAGGCTGGCACTTGCCGTGCTTTTGCCTTCCCTCTTCCCCCTGTCGGCGGCGCTCGCCGACGATGCCGGCACCGTCGTCATCGACGGCCAGCGCGGCGGCTACCGCACGCTGGCCGTGGCCGGCGCCACCAAGACCGACACGCTGCCGAAGGACCTGCCGCAAAGCGTGCGCACGCTGACCAGCGGCCTGCTGCAGGATGCCGGCGTGACGTCGCTGGCCGGCGCGCTGGAGCTGGCCAGCGGCATCGCCCGCCAGAGCGACCTGGGCGGCCTGTGGGACAGCTACGCGATGCGCGGCTTCACCGGCGACCCGAACTTCGGCTCCGACTACATGGTCAACGGCTTCGCGGCCAGCCGCGGCTACAATGGCCTGCGCGACATCGCCGGGACCCAGTCGGTCGAGATCCTGAAGGGACCCGCCTCGGCGCTGTACGGGCGCGGCGAACCGGGCGGCACCGTCAATATCCTGACGAAGAAGCCGCGCTTCACGCCGCGCTACGCACTCGAAACCGGCATCGCCAGCCATGCCACGCGCCGGGTGGCGGCCGACCTGACCGCGCCGCTGTCGGACAGCGTGGCATGGCGGCTGAACGCGGCGCACCAGGGCGGCGGCAGCTTCCGCGACACGGTGCGCACCGACCGCGACTACCTGGCGCCTTCGCTGCTGTGGCGGGCGGGGCCCGATACCACGGTCTCCTATGAAATGGAGGCATCGCGCCAGCGCTCGCCCTTCGACCGCGGCATCCCGGTGCTGGAAGGTGCCGCGCAGTTGCCTGTTACGCGCTTCCTCGGCGAGCTGGCCGATGGCCGCATCACCGTGAAATCGCAGGGTCACCAGCTGTTCGTGCAGCATGGCCTCGGCAACGACTGGTCGCTGCAGGGCGGCGCGGCGTATCGCGACAGTTCGCTGAGAGGTTTTTCAAGCGAGGCCAACGACCTGCTGCCGGACGGGCACACGCTGCGGCGCCAGCGGCGCTTCCGCGACTGGTCGGCCACCGACCGCTCGGCGCGTGCCGAGCTGCTGGGCACCGTCACCGCGTTCGGTGCGAAGCATGCGCTGCTGTTCGGCGCAGATGCCTACAAGTTCGACGACACGCGCCTGCAGCTGCGCCGCAACCCGTCCGCCGCGAACGCCTATGCGATCGACCTGGCCGCGCCGGCCTATGGCGCGGTCGCCGCGCCGCTGGCCGTGTCGGTCGACACGCTGGAGCACCAGCGCGCCCATGCCGTCTATGCTCAGGACCAGGTCGCGCTCGGCGGACAGTGGAAACTGCTGGCTGGCGTGCGGCGCGACAGCTACCGGCAGACGGTGATCAACCGCCGCACGGCGGCCGTCAACGAACAGGCGCTCGGCGCGACCAGCCCGCGCGCCGGCATCGTCTGGCAGCCGACGGACGTGCTGTCCCTGTATGCCAGCGCGGCGCGCGGCTTTCGCCCGAACAGCGGCATCGGCATCGACAACACGGCGTTCCCCGCCGAGCGCAGCGTGTCGCATGAACTGGGTGCCAAGGCGGAAATGCCCGGCGGCCTGGCGGGCACGCTGGCGCTGTACCGGATCAGGAAGCAGAACGTGCTGACGGCAGACCCGGTCAATACCGATTTCTCGATCGCCGCCGGCGAGGTGACCAGCAAGGGCCTGGAGCTCGACGTGTCGGGCGACCTGGCGCGCGGCGTGCGGCTGTCCGGCGCCTATGCGTTCACGGATGCGCGCGTTACGCGCGGCGACAATACCGTCACGACCGGCAGCCGCGTGCCGAACGTGCCGCGGCACAGCGCCAACCTGCTGATCGTGGCGGGAAATGCGGTGGCCACCATCGGCGGCGGTGTCGCCTACGTGGGCGAGCGCCGTGGCGAGGTCGCGGCATCGGGCGGGTTCCGCCTGCCCGGCTACACCACGGCGCGGCTGCTGGCGGGCTGGGTGCCGTCGAAGGCATGGCGCGTGGCCCTGAACGTGGACAACCTGTTCGACCGCCGCTACTACGCCAGCTCGTACAGCCGGCTCTGGGTGGCGCCGGGCAGCACGCGCTCCGCCTCGCTCACCGGCACATTCGTCTACTGAGGATCTTCGCAATGAACCATTCGAACCGGATCGCCTCGATCGACATCGCGCGCGGCCTCGTCATGCTCCTGATGACGGTCGACCACGTGCGCGAGACCTTTTACCTGCAGCACCAGGTGGGCGATCCGATGGAGCTTGCCACCACCAGCCCGGCACTGTTCTTTTCCCGGTTGGCAGCGCATTTCTGCGCGCCGATGTTCGTCTTCCTGACCGGCCTGTCGGCGTGGCTGTACGCCCACCCGCCTGGCGGCCCGCGCGATGCCACGGGCTTCCTCGTCAAACGCGGGCTGCTGCTGGTCGGGCTGGAATTGACCGTGGTCAATTTCGCCTGGACCGGCAGCTTGATGCCGTCGATCCTTTACCTGCAGGTGATCTGGGCGATCGGCCTGGCGATGCTGGTACTGGCGCTGCTGCACAGGCTGCCGCTGGCCGTGCTGGGCCTGCTGGGCGCGGCAATCGTTGCCGGCCATAATGCGCTACATTGCATGCCCGAGCCGGGCAGCTTCGCGGCCGCCGCGTGGACCATCCTCGAGCAGCGCGGGTTCCTGCTGGAGGGGCCGGTGCGCGTGAAGGTCAGCTATCCGCTGCTGGCATGGATCGGCGTGATCCTGCTCGGCTATGCCGCCGGCCCGCTGTATGCCCGCGCCACCTCGCCCGCGCTGCGCCGCCGCCGGCTGCTGGCGATCGGCACGGCCAGCCTGGCGCTGCTGGCCGTGCTGCGCGGCGTGGACGCGTACGGCGAACCGGTGCCGTGGGCCGCGCAGGCGCAGCCGCTGCTGACGGCGATGTCGTTCCTGAATTTCACCAAGTACCCGCCTTCGCTGGACTTCGTGCTGCTGACACTGGGCGCCGGCTGCATCGTGCTGGCGCTGGTCGAGCGGCCGATGCACTGGACCGGCATCGCCGCCGTGTTCGGCGGCGCCCCGCTGTTCTACTACCTGCTGCACCTGTATGCGCTGCTGGCCCTGCAAAGGAGCGCGGCCGCCGTGCTGGGCGTGCCGCGTGCCGATGTCGGCCACGTCTGGCAGGTGTGGCTGATCACGGCCCTGCTGGCTGCCGCGCTGTACTGGCCCACCCGCCGGTTCGGGCAGTACAAGCGCAGCAGTGGCAAGGCGTGGGTCAGATACTTTTGATGCGGCGTGGGATTTCGATAGATTTATGTCAATACTATTAAGATAACATCTGTCTCCGTTGGCGCGGCCATCCGCTGCCGCGCCCTATTCCATGGAGAGCAAATGA
>DASVVD010000266.1:0-2298 GCA_036386715.1 Pseudoduganella sp. | reverse complement strand
CGACGGTATGGCCGCGTACCAGCTGGTCCGCGATGCGCAGCAGCTCCGGCCGGTCGGCTTCGGGCAATGCCACCATGGTCATGAAGATGCGGATCGGCAGGTGCGAGGCGAAGTCGCCGATGAATTCGCATTCGCCGCGGGCCTTGAAGCCTTCGATCAGCGCGATGGCCAGCTTGCGTGCATCCTCGCCCAGCACGCTGACGGCCTGTGGCGAGAACGCTTTCATCAGCAGGTTGCGATACAGCGTATGGTCGGGCGGGTCGATCTGGAGCGGCGCGAACGGCGGGTCGGGGTTCAGGTCGCGGATCACGACCAGCTTGGCCGACGAAAAATCCTCGTGGCGGGTCAGCACGTCGCGCGTGGTCCCGGCACGGGTCGTGACCCAGTGGCCGCCGTAGCGCGGCGACCAGAACACGTCCGGCACGCCGGGGGCCTGCAGCGTTTTCCTTAGGAAGAGCTGGTACTCCGCATCCGGTACCTCGATGTTGTAGATGTCGAAGTCGATGACGCGCTCGGGCGCCACATGGACCGGGCGCTCGGCCAGGGGAATATCATTGAACATGGTTTCTCCTGCTACTTATTTGGACAGTGCGACGGTCTTGATACGGAGGAATTCATCGAGGCCCGGGCGTCCGCCTTCCTTGCCGTAACCGGACAAGCCGACGCCGCCGAAGGGGGCATGGGCAGGAATGTTGCGCGCGCCGTTCAGGTGCACGTAGCCGGTCTTCAGGGCAGCCGCCACGCGGTGCGCGCGCTTGAGGTCATTGGTCTGGATGTAGCCGCCCAGGCCGTAGTCGGTGGCGTTGGCGATGGCGATTGCTTCGGCTTCATCCTTGAACTTGTGGATGACCAGCACGGGGCCGAACACCTCGTTCCTGCCGATTTCCGAGGCGGGATCGACATCGGCAAACACGGTGGGCGCGATGTAACAGCCTGGCCGGTCCAGCCGCTTTCCGCCCAGCACCAGCCGGCCAGCACCGCTTTCCTGCGCGCGCGCGATCATGCCGAGGATGCGTTCGCAGGCCGCCTCGTTGACCACCGGTCCGACGACGGTACTGGCGTCGAACGGATCGCCTACCGGCAGCATGCCGGCGACCTGGACGACCTTTTCGACCAGCCGGTCGTAGATCGATTCCTGCACCAGCAGGCGGGTCGGCAGTTCGCAGCCCTGGCCGCTCAGCAGGCCCACGCTCCAGAACGCCGAGAATTGCGCCACCGCGTCCAGGTCGGCATCCTCGAACACGATGTTGGCCGACTTGCCGCCCAGTTCCAGCACGGCCGGCTTGAGCAGGTCGGCGCACTGGTGCAGGATCTTGCGCGCCGTGACGGGGCCACCCGTGAACGAGATTTTCGCGACGTCCGGATGGCCGATCAGCGCCTGGGCCGCTTCGCCGGCGCCATGCACGATGTTGACCACGCCGGGCGGGAAGCCGGCCTGTGCCACCAGTTCGCCGAACAGCGATACGGCGAACGGGGTCTGCTCGGCCGGCTTGATGACCACGGTGTTGCCGGCCGCAAGCGCTGGCGCCACCTTCATGCCCAGCGAGATCAGCGGGCCGTTCCAGGTGACGATGATGCCGATCACGCCATACGGTTCCGGCACCGTGTAGATCAGTTCATCCGACGGGAAGGACGATACCACCTGGCCATCGATCTTGTCGGCCCAGCCCGCGTAATAGCGGATCCATTCCTCGGCCAGGCGCGGGCCGCCGGCACCCACCGTCAATGGCGTGCCGATATCGATGGCGGACAGGCGCGCGAACTCGGCGGCATTGTCGCGGATCAGGTCGGCGAGGCGATTCAGCAGGTCGCGGCGCTGCACCGGCGGGGTGGCCGCCCAGGCCATGGCGGCGCCCTTCGCGGCTGCCACGGCGGCAGCCACTTCCTGCTTGCCGCCCATGGGAACCTGCGCCTGTTCCGCGCCGGTAGCCGGATTGATGTGGGTGAAGCTGCCGGCGCTGCCGGTGGTAATTTTCTCGCCGCCGATGAACATCGCGGCGCGCGGCACGGAACGGGATATGGCTGTGGTCATGTCGTCTCCTTCGTTGTTGATGGAGACATTAAATACGATATCGAATTCAAATACAACAATGTATTTGAAATTATTTTCAGGTTTGAACGAACACAAGAAACCGCTTGGACAAGCAGCTGCAGGCGGCATCGTCGATGCCGCCAAAAGACGAAATTGAGGGTGGATGGAAGACCGCGCGCAAGGTGCCGGAATAACCACGCCCTGCATCTGCCGATGAATTCGGTCGCTAGGAGTCTGCGCGGCAGAAACCCTTCTGCCGCGCAGAC
>DASVVD010000265.1:0-9175 GCA_036386715.1 Pseudoduganella sp. | reverse complement strand
CTGAGGTGGATTATCGATTGGCCGGCGCCGAAGTTTTTTTGCGCCGATAGACAGCAAAATAACGGACCCGGTACCTTCGCCTCCAACCGCTCCCCAACATTCTTGGCCGACCATCTCTTGCAGCGCACTTAGCAAATCCTCGTTGACCTGCGTGGTGATTTTCTTGCTCCTTTAGGTGATCGATAGTCGGGTCGATTAGACATGGATTTTGCCGGGACACTTCAACCAGCCGGTTCTGGACGATTCCGGGATTTTGCTTCCAAGGTTCGTTCGAGTGTACACGAGCGAAGTTGCGCCAGGCAAAGAACAGCGTCAAGGCCACCTGAGACGACAGCAGTCTTTTATCGTGCAGCCGCGCCAGCCCATCGAATCACAGCGCCGCGCACGAAAAGACCGACAACCGCCCCATCGCTTTTGCCGATACATCGAATCGCCATAAACCATTTTTCGCCAGACCACCGGCTGGTTATTCTTGACCAACAAGAAAACCGGAGACCCCTCCGGCCCCTCTAGGGCATCGCTTCACCGTCGCAGCAAAAACAAAACGCGCAGATGCCATGCGCGGCGGACCGGTTCGTCCCGACGTAAAAATAACAGGAGACAAAAATGAAGCACACCATGCCCCGCATGGCCTCGCTGGCGGCCGCCATCGCCACAACGTTGTGTGCCGGTTCGGTACACGCGGGCGAAATCGCCACGTCCGTCGCGGATCTCACGGTCCGCTGGGACAACACCATCAAGTACAGCGCGGCATACCGGCTGAAGCATCCGTCCGCGGTGCAGGTCACGCCCGGCGAAAACACGATCAACACCGATGACGGCGACCGCAATTTCGGCAAGGGCCCGGTCTCGAACCGGGCCGACCTGCTGTCCGAGCTGGACGTCGCATACCGGAACTTCGGCGTGCGGGTCAGCGGCGCCGCGTGGTACGACGGCGTGTACAACCGCGCCACCGACAACCCGTTCCAGCCGACGTACAACGCCGCCTCCGTGCCGGCCAGCGAATTCACGGAGGCTACGCGCAAGCTGCATGGCAGGAAGGCCGAGCTGCTCGATGCGTTCGTGTTCGCCAAGGGCACCGTCGGCGAGATGCCGTTCACGGTGCGGGCCGGGCGCCACGCGCTGGTCTATGGCGAAACGCTGTTCTTCGGGATGAACGGCATCGCCGGCGCCCAGCAGCCGATCGACGTGGTGAAAGGCCTGTCGGTGCCGGGCACCCAGTTCAAGGAGCTGCTGCGCCCGGTCGGCCAGGTGTCGGGGCAACTCCAGGCGGGCGCCAGCATCAGCCTTGGCGCGTATTACCAATACCGCTGGGAGAAGAGCCTGCTGCCGGCGGCCGGCAGCTATTTTTCCAGCGTCGATTTTCTCGACGAAGGCGGCGAGCGGCTGTACACCGGCGTCGATGCGATCGGCCGGCCCGTCGCGCTGGCGCGCGCGCGGGACCGCCAGGCGAAGGACTCGGGGCAGGGCGGCGTGCAGCTGAAATGGAGCCCGGAAGGCCTGGGGATCGACTTCGGCTTCTACGCCGCGCGCTATCACGACAAGACCCCGCAGGTGGTGCTGGCACCGGGCCTGCACACGTATTCGCTGTATTACCACGAAGGCATTCGCACCTACGGCGCCAGCGCGACCACCACGCTGGGCGAGTTCAACTTCGCGGCCGAAGCCTCTGTGCGCCACAACGCACCGTTGTCGAATGCGGGCACGGCCGACCTGTTCGGGCTCGTGCCGGCGGCATTCGGCGGCCCGGCAGCCGCATCGGACAACAGCGGCAATACGGCATACCCGGTGGGCCGCACCGCGCACCTGAATGTGTCGATGCTGGCGTCGCTGGGCCCCAGTTTCATCGCCCGGGAAGCATCGCTGGTCGGCGAGATCGCCTGGAACCGGGTCACCAGCATCACGAAGAATGCCTCGATGATCGATCCGAACGCGCGCCGGGAAGGCACCGCGGTGCGGGTGATCTATGAACCGAGTTACCGCCAGGTGGGCAGCGGGCTCGATCTGTCGGTGCCCATCGGCCTGGGCTACGCGCCAGCCGGCCGTTCGCTTGCGCTGGGCAACAGCTTCGGCGTGCAGCGCGGCGGCGACGTCAGTGCCGGCCTGAACGCCGTCTATGAAAGCGCCTGGTTCGTCTCGCTGAACTACACCCATTACTTCGGCCGCGAGGATACGCCGACCATCGTCACGCATGCAGTGCAAACGCTGCCGCAGACCGGCTACACCTATGGCCAGGCGATGAAGGACCGCGATTTCATCTCGCTGTCCGTGCGCCGCACCTTTTAATCAGCATCACCAGAACGGAGACACGCATGACACATAAAACGCACCTGGCTGCGGTACTGGCGGCCATGGCATTCGCAGGCACAGTCCACGCCGCCACCGCCGAGGAAGCCGCGCAGCTCGGCAAAAGCCTGACACCGCTGGGCGCCGAGAAGGCCGGCAACAAGGACGGCACGATCCCCGCCTGGGATGGCGGCCTCGTGAAACCTGCCGCCGGCTTTACGGGCGGCGGCCGGCGCGACCAGGACCCGTTCGCGGCCGAGAAGCCGGTCGTCTCGATCACGGCGAAGAACATGGAGCAGTACGTCGACAAGCTGTCCGACGGCAGCAAGGCGATGCTCAGGAAATACCCGTCGTACCGTATCGACGTCTACCCGACCCACCGCACCGCGGCCGCCCCGGACTGGGTGTACGCCAACACGCTGAAGAACGCCACGCGCGCCAGGCTGGGCGACCGGTTCGTGCCGGATGGCGCCTATGCCGGCATTCCGTTCCCGATCCCGAAAAACGGCGCCGAAGTGATGTGGAATCATCTGCTGCGCTGGCGCGGCACCGACTGGCAAAAGCCGTTCCGCTCCTATCTCACCACGGCTGCCGGCAAGCCGGTGATGACGGTGGACGGCACCGCCGACGGCAGCATGCCGTACTACTACAAGGATGCCGCGCCCGAGAAATTCAACGGCACCTACTGGACCATCCGCCTGGTCAATTCCGGCCCGCCGATCCGCGCTGGCGAAGCGATCAACGGCAAGCTCAATCTCGATCCGGAAAAAGACGCCAGCTACGTCTACCTGCCGGGCCAGCGCCGCACCCGCAAGCTGCCGAACGCCTGCTGCGACACGCCGACGCCGGCCACGGCGGGCGTGATGAGCTTCGACGAGGTCGATATCTTCGGCGGCCGCCTGGACCGCTTCGACTGGAAGATCCTCGGCAAGAAGGAGATCTATATCCCCTACAACACCAACCGTTCGCTGAAGGACAAGGATGCCGACCTGCTGCAGGCCAGCCACCTGAACCCGGATGGCGTGCGCTGGGAACTGCACCGCGTCTGGGTGGTGGAGGCGAAGCTGAAGGCCGGCCAGCGTCACCTGGCGCCGCGCAGCGTGTACTACATCGACGAGGATTCGTGGACCGGCGCCCTGGCGGACCGCTGGGACGCCAACGGCCAGCTGTGGAAGACGCTGTGGTCGCTGCCGGTGACGATGCCGGACCTGCCGGCCACCACCAGCATCACCTTCGGCTTCTATGACCTGGTGTCGGGCACCTGGTTCGTCAGCGACCTGGTCACCGAAAAGGCGGTGCAATACAAGCAGATGCCGCGCTGGCCCGAGGCCACGTGGAGCCAGGAAGCCCTGTCCGGCTCGGGGCTGCGCTGATGCGGCGCCGCATGCATCGATGGCACGGCTTCGCGCTGGTGCCCGTGCTGGCCGCCTGCATGACGGTGGCAAGCACCACGGCCGGCGCCGGCCCTGTTGCCGGTGCCGCGCCGGTGGCGGACGTACTCGACCGCCCGGCCGCGCCGGACCGGCAGGGACCGCGCCGCGTGCTGCTGGGGCTGGACAGCATGGGCGGCCGCGCGATCGCCGTGGGTGAGCGGGGCCTGGTGCTGCTGTCGGACGATGGCGGCAAGGCATGGCGCCAGGCGCAGGTGCCGGTCAGCGTCACGCTGACCGCGGTGCGCTTCGTCACGCCGCAGCAGGCCTGGGCGATCGGCCATGGCGGCGTGATCCTGCACAGCGCGGACGGCGGCGCCACCTGGCGCCGCCAGCTGGACGGGCGCGGCATCGTTCGCCTGCTGGAAACGGCGGCGGCCGGCGACACGGCGCTGGCTGCCACCGCGCGGCAGTTCGCAACGGACGGGCCGGACAAGCCGCTGCTGGACCTGCATTTCCACGACACGCAACGCGGCATCGTGGCCGGTGCCTACGGCCTGGCGCTGCGCACCGACGATGGCGGCGCCACCTGGCAGGTGCTGAATGGCGCGATCGACAACCCGGACGGCCTGCACGTGTATGCGATCGCCGCACGCGGCAACGAGACGTGGCTGGCCGGCGAGCAGGGCTACATCGCCCGTTCGCTGGACGGCGGCCGCACGTTCAAGCGCGTGCCGGCACCTTATCGCGGCACCTGGTTCACCGCCCGGCCGTTGCCGGACAGCGGCATGCTGTTCGCGGGACTGCGCGGCAACGCCTTCCGCTGGAACGGGCAGGGTTTCGAGCAACTCGCGGGCTATGCGCCGGTATCGCTGAGCGCATCGGCGGCAGGCAAGAGCAGCGTGCTGCTGGCCGACCAGGCCGGCCACCTGTACCGCGCCGGCACCGGGCAGGAGCCGGCACAAATGGTGAAGCTCGATATGCCGCCGGCACCGATTGCCGCACTGGCCACGATGGCCGACGGCGCCGTGCTGGTCGCCGGGGTGCGGGGTGTCGCGCGCATTCCCGCCGCCGCCATGGCAATCATCGAAGGCGGTGCGCCATGAGTTTCGCTGCTTCCACAGGCGAACAGGCCGTGATCCGCGACCTGGCGCATTTCGATACCGGCTCCGGCAGCGCGCTGGAACGGCTGCTGTTCAACCACCGGATGCTGGTGGCGCTGGCCTGCCTGCTGGCCACGCTGGTGCTGGGCTGGCAGGCCACGCGCCTGAAGCTGAACGCCAGCTTCGAGGACATGATCCCGGCCAGCCATCCCTATATCGCCAACTACCTGCAGCACCGCGACCAGCTGAGTGGCCTCGGCAACGCGGTGCGCATCGCCGTCGAGGCGAAGCAGGGCACCGTCTACGACGCGCAGTACCTGGCCACGCTGCAGAAAATCAGCGACGAGCTGTTCCTGGTCCCCGGCGTCGACCGCACCTACATGAAGTCGCTGTGGACGCCCTCCACGCGCTGGGTCGGCGTGACCGAGGAAGGCATGGAAGGCGGCCCGGTGATCCCGAACGACTACGACGGTTCGCGGCGCAGCGTGGCCCAGGTGCGCGACAACGTGGCGCGTTCCGGCGAGATCGGCCAGCTGGTGGCGGTCGACGGTCGTTCCAGCATCCTGTATGTGCCGCTGCTCGACCGCGGCGCCGACGGCAGGCCGCTGGACTACGCGGTGGTCGGCACGCGGCTCGAACAGCTGCGCGCCAAATACGCCGGCGCCCATGTCGACCTGCACATCGTCGGCTTCGCCAAGGTGGCCGGCGACCTGATCGACGGGCTGCGGCAGGTGCTGCTGTTCTTTGCCGCGTCGACGCTGATCGCCGCCGCCATGCTGTACTGGTACACGCGCTGCGCGCGCAGCACGCTGCTGGTGGTGGCCTGCTCGCTGGTGGCGGTGGTGTGGCAGCTGGGCATCCTGCCGATGCTCGGCTATGGCCTCGATCCGTACTCGATGCTGGTGCCGTTCCTGGTGTTCGCGATCGGCATGAGCCATGGCGCGCAGAAGATGAACGGCATCATGCAGGACATCGGCCGCGGCACCCACAAGCTGGTGGCGGCGCGCTACACGTTCCGGCGCCTGTTCCTGGCCGGGCTGGCGGCGCTGCTGTGCGACGCCGTCGGTTTTGCCGTGCTGGCGATCATCGACATCAAGGTGATCAAGGACCTGGCCGCGATCGCCAGCATCGGCGTGGCCGCGCTGATCCTGACGAACCTGATCCTGCTGCCGATCCTGCTGTCATGGCTGGGCGTGGATGCCGGCGCGGCGCGGCGCAGCCTGCGCGCCGACGAGGCCGGGAGCGGCGGGGAGGATGGCTCTGTGCAGGGCGGCTGGCGCCTGCTGGAACGTTTCACCGAGCGCAGGACCGCGGCCGCCACCATCGCCATTGCCGCGTTGCTGGGCGCTGGTGGCTACTATGCCAGCCTGCATGTGAAAATCGGCGATCTCGATGCGGGTGCGCCGGAGCTGCGGCCGGATTCGCGCTACAACCGCGACAACGCCTACGTGGTCGGCCACTATGCGGCCAGCACCGACGTCTTCGCCGTGATGGTGCAGACGCCAGACAATGCCTGCGCCGGCTACGACACGCTGATGCGGGTCGACGCGCTGGAACACCGTCTGTCGCAACTGCCGGCGGTGGAGGCCACCAGTTCGCTGGCATTGCTGAACCGCCGCGTGATCACCGGCCTGAACGAGGGCAGCCTGAAGTGGTATGAACTGCTGCACAACCAGGGCGCGCTGAACATGGTCACGGCCGGTGCGCCGCGCGGTTTATACAACGACACCTGCAACCTGCTGACCCTTTACGCCTACCTGACCGACCACAAGGCCGACACGTTGGCCGGCGTGGTGAAGGTGGTCGAGGATTTCGCCCGCGACAACGACACGAAGGATGTGAAGTTCCTGCTGGCGGCCGGCAATGCCGGCATCGAGGCGGCCACCAATATCGTCGTGCACGATGCCAGCCGCGCGATGCTCTACTGGGTGTATGCGGCGGTGATCGTGCTGTGCCTGGCCACGTTCCGTTCCTGGCGCGCGGTCGTGTGCGCGGTGATCCCGCTGATCCTCACATCGGTGCTGTGCGAAGCGCTGATGGTCTGGCTCGGTATCGGCATCAAGGTGGCCACGCTGCCGGTGATCGCGCTGGGCGTCGGCATCGGCATCGACTATGCGCTGTACGTGATGAGCATCCTGCTGGCGCGGCAGAAGGCCGGCGACACGCTGCGCGAAGCCTACAGCCATGCCTTGCGCTTTACCGGCAAGGTGGTGCTGCTGACCGGCGTGACGCTGGCCATCGCGGTGGCCACCTGGGCGCTGTCGCCGATCAAGTTCCAGGCCGACATGGGCATCCTGCTGGCGTTCATGTTCCTGTGGAATATGGTGGGCGCACTGGTGCTGCTGCCGGCGCTGGCCAGCTTCGTGATGCCGTCGGCGCGTGGGCAGGGGCAAAAGGCGCCCGCCGGCGCCGCCGCGGAACCGGCGCTGGCCGGGTAAGGAGATGGCCGGCCAGGCGCTCGCGGCCTGGCTGGCTGCAGGTCAGGAGTACACGGCCTGGCCGGCCACAGGTCAGGAGTACACGGCCTGGCCGGCCGTGGGGGATACCGGCGCGCCGGCATTGCCGGCAGCGCTGAACGGCTCGGCCCGGGCGATGTCGGCCAGCACCGAGCGCAGCCAGATGTGCGACGGGTCGCGGTCCAGGAAGCGGTTCCATTGCATGCACATTTCCAGCGCCGGGATCTCCAGCGGCGGCGGCAGCAGGCGGATCGGGTAGTAGCGCGCCAGCGTGCGGGCCAGCCGCGTGTGCATCGTGGCGATCCGGTTGGTGCCGATCACGAAGTGCGGCATGCTGGTGAAGTTGGTGGTGGTGACTTCGATCCGGCGGTCATAGCCGCTGACTTTCATAAACCACTCTTCGAAGCTCGTCACCGCGTTGCCGAAGCGGGAGGACACGTGGCCCAGGCCCATGTACTGGTCCAGGGTCAGCGTGTCGCCCACCAGCGTGTTGCCGGTCCAGGCGATGCAGGTATAGGTCTCCTCGAACAGCACCTGCACCGGGTGCGTTTCGGCGATGAACTTGCGGGGCAGCACGATCAGGTCGACCTCGGCCCGTTCCAGCAGGTCGATCGGGTTCGAGTGGGTGGGCAGCACGTCGAGCGTGATGTTCGGGGCCGTGGCGGCAAACCGCTGGCCCAGGTCGCCCAGCAGCACTGTGGAGATGTAGTCGGAGGCGAGGATACGGAAATCGCGCGTGGCGGTCTGCGGGTCGAATTCCGGGCGGATGTCGATGGTGGCCTGGATCTGCAGCAGCACCTTGCGCACCGGGTCGGCCAGGCTGACCGCCAGTGGCGTCAGGATCAGGGTGCGGCCCACCGGCACCAGCAGTTCGTCCTTGAAGTATTCGCGCAGGCGTGCCATCACGCCGCTGGTGGCCGACTGGCTCAGGTTCAGGCGGCGCGCCGCGCGGGTAATGCTCTTTTCGCTCAGCAGGGCGTCGAGCGCGACCAGCAGGTTCAGGTCGAGGCGGTTGAAACGCATGGTGTCTCCTTGATTTTTTATTTTGCTGAAAATTCTGCGGAGATGATGCCACATCCCTCGACGCTCCAAGGCCGCCGGGCCATCGGTTCTGTGGATACCTGTGATCGACACAATCCATTTTGCGGCAAGCCATGCCGGGCAGTAACCTTCACGCGACTATTACCGGAGACCGCAATGACCCGACGCTTCATCGACCTGTCCATCTTCCTCGAGAACGAAGTGCTGTCCGATCCGCCGCCGCTGGCGCCGAAGATCACCTACCAGAAACACACGGACACGCTGCACGAATTCATGGCCATGATCCCCGGCACCACCGCCGAGGATTACCCGGACGGCGAGGCCGCCGCCGCCGAATGGGTGACGATGACGACCCACAGCGGCACGCACCTCGATGCGCCTTACCATTTTCATTCGACCATGGATGCGAAGAACGGTGAAAAAAAGGCCTCGATCACGATCGACGAGGTGCCGCTGGAATGGTGCTTCCAGCCGGGGGTGAAGCTCGATTTCCGCCATTTCCCGGACGGCTACGTGGCCACCGCCGAAGACGTCGCCGCGGAACTGGAGCGCATCGGCCACGCGCTGCAGCCGCTCGATATCGTCATGGTCAATACCCGTGCGGGCAGCCGCTACGGCCACAACGACTACGTGTCCGCTGGTTGCGGCATGGGCTACGAAGCCACCATGTACCTGCTCGAGCGCGGCGTGCGCCTGACCGGCACCGACGCATGGAGCTGGGATGCACCGTTTTCTTACACGGCAAAGAAGATCGCCGAGACCGGCAACAAGGCGCTGATCTGGGAAGGCCACAAGGCCGGCCGCGATATCGGTTACTGCCACCTGGAAAAGCTGCACGCCCTCGAGACATTGCCTGCGCACGGCTTTTATGTCAGCTGCTTCCCGCACAAGGTGCGCCGCGGCTCCGCCGGCTGGACCC
>DASVVD010000264.1:0-2863 GCA_036386715.1 Pseudoduganella sp. | reverse complement strand
CCAGCTCGGGCGTGGACCTGAAGGTGCGCACCCAGAGCGTCGGCAACGCGCTGTTCGCCCAGAGCGGCGGCTTCTTCGTCACTGAGACGAGCGGTAACGGCCAGGTGGTGGTGTCGGGCTTCGGTTCAATGAACGAACTGGTGGTAGAGAAGGGCAAGGACATCACGATCGACAACTCGCACGTGGTGTGCTGGGACAGTTCGCTGCGCTACGAGATCTCGGTGTCGACCAACCGCAGCGCCGGGTTCCTCGGCAACCTGGTCAACAGCGTGACGAGCGGCGAAGGCATGGTGCTGCGCTTCTCCGGGAACGGCAAGGTCGTGGTGTGCTCGCGCAGCCGCGCGGCGTTCCTGTCGTGGCTGTCGAGCAGCAAGCCGCAGTAACGGGCACAACGAGCAACACGTCGAGCAGCACAACGAGCAACATATCAAGGAGGATGACATGTCCGTCAATCTGACAAAGGGCCAGAAGATATCCCTGGACAAGGAAGCCGGCGGCACGCTGTCGCAGGTGACGATGGGCCTGGGCTGGGATGCCGTGAAGAGCAAGGGCTTCCTCGGCTTCGGCAGCAAGAGCGTCGACATCGACCTCGACGCGTCGTGCCTGCTGTTCGACGAGGCCAACAAGCCGGTGGACGCGGTCTGGTTCCGGCAGCTGAAAAGCCGCGACGGCAGCGTGATGCACTCGGGCGACAACCGCACCGGCGCCGGCGACGGCGACGATGAGCAGATCAGCGTCAACCTGTCGCAGGTGCCGGCCGGCGTGAAAAGCATCGTGTTTACGGTGAACAGCTTCACCGGCCAGAGCTTTGCCCAGGTGCAGAACGCCTATTGCCGGCTGGTGAATGCCGGCAACGGCAAGGAAGTGGCGCGTTTCGACCTGTCCGTGCAGGGCTCGCACAATGCCCAGATCATGGCCAAGCTGTATCGCCACAACGGCGAGTGGAAGATGCATGCGATCGGCGAAAACGGCAGCGGTCGCACGTTCGAGGAACTGCTGCCGCAGGTCGCGCCGCATCTGTAGGAAAGGCTGTGCAGCAAGCGCTGTAGAGCCAGTGCTGTAGAGCCAGTGCTGTAAAACAAGCCGCGGCGGCCTGCGGGCTGCCGCGCGGGAACATGCAACACGTATCGGGTTTCACCTGCGCCTGCCCCATGGCGCGCTTCCCTTCGCGGTGGTTCGGGCAACCGGCCACCGCTTTTTTTGCATGCCGGCGGACCGCGCTGCGCGGTCGCGGCGGTGGCAGGTTCCAGCCAGGTCCAGCCGGTAGTTAAGCCGGTAGTTAAGCCGGTACTTGAGCCGGTACTTAATCCGGTAGTTAAGCCGGTACTTGAGCCGGTATTCAGCCGATATTTTCGCCAACGAGGGCCTATGCGAGTCTGGTACAACAGAACATTTTCATCGATCTACAACGCCATGACCCTGATCCGGCAGCACGACCGCGCCGGGCGCTACCACCTGGTGTACTCGGCGGGCAGCAAGACCGTGGCCGCCCATGCTGCCCATCAGTTCGAACTGGAGCCGCCGGTCAGTGGCGATGACTACCTGGAATGGTGCCTTGGGTTCTGCCAGCGGTGGGACATCGGCATCTTCGTCCCGCATCGCGAAGCGGCATTGATCAGCGGCGCAACGGAGCGCTTCGCCGCGATCGGCACCCGGGTGCTGGCGGTGGCCGGTCCCGAGGTACTCGCGCTGCTGCATGACAAGGCGCGCTTCTATGCCACCGTGGACCTGCCCATGGCGCCGCCACCGGAAACCGTGCCGTTCACCACGCTGGCGGAGTTCGATGCCGGCCATGCCGCGCTGCGTGCAAAGTACCCGAAGCTGTGCGTCAAGCCGTCGAAGTCCGTGTATGGGCTGGGCTTCGCCGAGCTGGACGAAGGGCGCAGCAGTGCGCAGATCCTCATGGCCGGCGACCAGTACCAGATCGGGCTGGCGGACATGCGCGCCGGCCTGGCCGGCCTGGAAAAATTCCGCACCATGCTGCTGATGGAGTTCCTCGATGGCGTGGAGTACAGCGTCGATTGCCTGGCCGACGAGGGCCGGCTGGCCTGCGCGGTACCGCGCCGCAAGCTGCTGAAGGAAGGCACCGGCCAGCTCATCGATCCGCAACCCGTCATTCTCGACGCCGTGGCGCAGCTGGCCGCGGCCTACCGCCTGAACGGCGTGTTCAACGTGCAGTTCCGCGTGCGCGACGGGCAGATGCGGCTGCTGGAGATCAACCCGCGCATGTCGGGCGGCGTCGGCATGGCGTGCATGGCGGGGCCGGCGCTGCCGTACCTGGCGCTGGCCGGCTTCGACCGGGGCTACGCGCAGCTGGAGATCCCCGAGGTGCGCGCGGGTGTCCGGGTGGGCGAATGGTCGCATGCCATCGAGCTGGAGGGCATGCAATGAACGATTGCAGCATGGGCAGCCACGCGGCAGGCTTGCGCGAAGTCGCCATGCCGACCGGCGTGCTGCGCGTGTCGACCGATCCGGCAGCGGGCCTGGCCGCCACGCCGCCGGCGCATTCCCTCGACGACCTGATCGGCTTCGGCGCGCGCGCCAATGCCCGGCGCGGCTTCCTGTTCGTCAGCAAGGTGCTCGGCAAGCACTGGCCGTCGCGGCCCGCCGTGATGGCGCAGCTGCATGCCGGGCTGGCCGCGCAACTGCCGCCCGGCATGCCGGGACCCGTGGTCTTCATCGCGCTGGCCGAGACGGCGATCGGCCTGGGGCAGGGCGTGTTCGACGCCCACCTGGCGCGTGTCCCGGAGCAGGAGGCGCTGTTCCTGCACACCACGCGCTACCGCATCGAAGGCGCACCGGTGATCGAGTTCGCCGAACCGCACAGCCACGCACCACGGCAGTTCCTGCACCTGCCCACCGA
>DASVVD010000263.1:0-3548 GCA_036386715.1 Pseudoduganella sp. | reverse complement strand
GCCGTCGCCGAGCGATGCCAGCGCGGCATGCCAGCGCGCGGCCAGCGCCGCCACGGCCGGTGCCAGCGCGGCCAGCTCCTCCTGTGCCTGCGCCAGATGCTGCGCACTCGATGCGGCCAGGGCGCGCTGCGTGGCTTCGTGTCCGATCAGGCCATCCTGCGCCGCGCGCCAGCGCGCCACGTCGGCGCGCAATGCATCGAGCATGCCGCGCAGCAGGCCGTTGCCATGGTACGGATGCTCCGCCGAGCCGCACACCGGGCAGGGCGAGCCGTCTTCCAGCGTGGCGCGCAGCTGTTCGACGCTTTCGCCGCAGGCCGCTTCGGCCAGCACCAGCGAGCGTTCGGCCTGCGCCAGCACGGCCTTGGCTGCGGCCAGGTCGACCCTGGCGGTGTCGGCCAATTGCAGGGCTTCGGCACGCGCCGCTTCCAGCTGCACGGCGTGCGTGGAGAGCGCGGCGTGGCGCTCCTGCCGCGCCGCCAGGTCCAGCCACAGCCGCTCGCCTTCCTGCAGCGCGGCGCGGCGCGCTTCCAGCGCCGCGCGCCGCGCACCCAGCGCATCGACATCGAAAGCTGCCAATGCCTGCAAGGCGGCGGCGCGCTCCAGTTGCGCCGCGTCCAGGGTTCGGGCGGCACCCGCCAGGCCGGCCTGCGCGGCCGCTTCCTCGTCGCGATGGAGCGCGGCACGGCGTTGTGCGTCGGCCAGCTTGGCGGCGATCGCCGCATGCCCGTTGGCGGCGCGCTCGGCCTGCGTGAACAGTTCTTCCCAGCGCGGCCATTGCTGGCCCAGCACGGCCCAGTGCCGGTGCCCCTCCAGCCAGGCCTGGCCGAATTCCTGGGCCGCCACCAGGCTGCGCCGTTCGTTGCGCTTGTCCGACAGCACGGCTGCGGCCTGCGTCACGGCGGCCACCGCGGCGTCGCGCGTCTTGCGGGCCTGCGCGTGCTGCGGCTGCATCGCTTCGATGCGTGCGTCCAGCGCCTTGGCGCGGTCCAGTTGCGGGCCGGCGTCGCGGCGGGCCGCTTCGGCCGCTTCCACGCCGTGCGCCGCCTGTTGCTGGGCTGCCGCCGCTGCTGCCTGGGCATGCTCCGCCGCGGCGGCTTCCTGCTGGCAGCGGGCGATCGCGGCCTGCGCCTGCGCGCTGTCGGCCTGCACGCGCTGTACCGCGTCGTGCAGCGGCCGCGCTTCCTGCACCGCGTCGAGCTTGTCGAGCGCGGCGCGGCGCGGCGCCGCGGCGGCCGCTTCGGCAATGCGCGCCTGCCGTGCCGCCTCGGCCTGGACGATGCCATCGGCCAGCCGTGCGGCTCCCTCGTGCCAGCGCAGGTCGTTTTCCAGCGCCGCCTTGCGGCCGTCCAGCACGGCCAGCGCCGCCTCGGCCTGGCGCGCACCTGCTTCCGTTTGCGCACGCTCCTCGCCGGACAGCGGTTTCTGGTCGGCCAGCCGCCCGTGCATCTGCTGCAATGCCTGCGCTTCGAGCTTGTGCCGCTCGAAAGCGCGGCGCGACAGGTCGCTGTAGACGGTGCTGCCGGTCAGCGTTTCCAGCAGCAGCCCGCGCTCGTCGTCCTGCGCCTTCAGGAACGTCGCGAACTCGTTCTGCGCCAGCAGCACGGCGCGCGTAAACTGGTCGAAGTTCAGGCCGATGCGCGCCTCGATCTCCGCCTTGACTTCAGTCTTGGTGCCGCCGACCGGGTGCAGTTCGGGCAGCCGGTGCAAGGTCATCGCGGTGGGTTGCAGCGCGCCCGTCGCCTTCGTGCGGGAGCGGCGCACGCTCCAGCGCGCGCGATACGAGATGCCGTCGCTGCCGGTGAAGTCGACTTCGGCGTAGCCTTCCGGCGTGCCGCGGCGCAGCAGCGTGCGCGAGTCGTCCGAGCCGATCGGGTCGCCCACCTCCGGCGTCTTGCCGCGCGCATGGACCAGGCGCGGCGTGCGGTCGTACAGGGCCAGGCACAGCGCGTCGAGCAGCGTGCTCTTGCCGGCGCCGGTCGGGCCGCTGATGGCGAACAGGCCGGCCGACGCCAGCGGGTCGCTGCCGAAATCGACGGAAAATTCGTCCGCCAGCGAAGCCAGGTTGCGCCCGCCGATGCGCAGGATCCTCATCGTGCCGGCTCCGCCAGCAGCAGTTCGGCGAAGGCGCTCATTTGCTCGTCCGGGACGTCGTTGCCGAATTTCTGGCGGTACAGGCGGCCGAACACGTCCTCCGGCCGCAGTTGCGCGAGCTGGTCCAGCGATACGGCGGCATCCTCCAGCGAATGGCCGCGGCTGCCGCTGCTGGTCTCGATCTTGGCCAGCCGCACATGCTTGCCTTCCAGCGCCGCCTCGATGCGGGCGCGCAGGCCGGGTTCCGGCGCATCGAGGCGCACGCGCACCTCCAGGTAAGGCTGGGCATACGAAGGCGCCAGCGGAAAGTCGAGCGCTTCCAGTTCGTCGAGCACCTGGGTCAGGGGAGCGGGGCGCGTCGGCACACGCAGCAGGTGCACCGCGCGCGGCACCGGGATCGATACCGTCTCCTGCAGGGCCTGGCCATCGAGGTCGATGCGCAGCACCTGGTGCTGGTAGTGCACCTCGGAGAACGACAGCGGCAGCGGGCTGCCGCAATAACGGATATGCGCATGGCGGCCGATCTGCTGCGCCAGGTGCAGGTGGCCGAGGGCCACATAGGCGATCGACGGTCCGAAGATCCCGGCCGGCAGCATTTCGGTGCCGCCGATGACGATGCGGCGTTCCGAGTCGGCCGACATCTGGCCATCGACCATGTGGCAGTGCCCCATCGCGACGATCGCCTGGCCGGGCTGGCGCAGCGACTCGGCATGCGCCAGCGCCAGCCTGTACAGCTCGGCAATGCCGGCAAGGTACGGGTCGCCGCCGCTGTCCACGCGCGGCACGTCGGCCGGGCGCAGGAACGGCACCGCCAGGCACCATGCGGCCACGTCGCCGTCGTGGTTCGTCAGCGGGTGCACCAGGCGCGCCACGTCGATCGCGCCGTCGGCGCCGCGCTCCACGTTGCCGACCACGCGTGTGCCGAGTTCCTCGAGCAGGGGGCCGGGGGCGTCGATGCGGCCGGGCGAATCGTGGTTGCCGGCAACCAGCATGATGTCGAGGCCGGGCGATGCCTGCCTGGCCTGGCGCAGGAAACGGTATAGCTGGCGCTGCGAAGCGGCGGAAGGATTGGCGTTGTCGAACACGTCGCCGGCGATCAGCAGTGCGTCGGCCTGTTCGGCAATGAGGGTTTCCAGCAGCCAGTCGAGAAAGCACTGGTGCTCGTAATGCCGGTCGAAATTGTGGAGCGACTGGCCCAGGTGCCAGTCCGAGGTGTGCAGCAGGCGCATGAAGTTACCGGAGGACCCAGTGGCGGAATGGAGCGCAACAGTTTAACGCATCCCGGTGCCGGCCGGGTAACGGTATGGGTATGCCGGGCAGGCCGGCCGTGGCCCGCCTTGCGGAATGGGCGCCGGCAGGCAGCCCGGCGGGCACTTCAGCGCCGCAGCCAGCCTGGCAGTCAGCCCCGGGCGCTTGCCGCGCCGCTCCGGGAGCGCCGCCGCGCGGCGAAGCCCACC
>DASVVD010000262.1:0-8400 GCA_036386715.1 Pseudoduganella sp. | reverse complement strand
GACACGGTCACGTGGCAGAACTTCGTGACGCCGCTGGAAAGCGCCACCGAGCTGCTGGGCCGTGCATGGGGCATCGTTGGTCACCTGAACAGCGTGGCCGACACGCCCGAGCTGCGTGCGGCCTATAACGAAAACCAGCCGAAGGTGACGGAGTTCTGGACCGAGCTGGCCCAGAACGAGGCGCTGTTCGCCAAGTACAAGGCGCTGCAGGCGGCGCCGGAATTCGCCACGCTGTCGCCGGCGCGCAAGCGCATCATCGAGAACGCGATCCGCGATTTCCGCATGGGTGGCGCCGAGCTGCCTGCCGAGCAGAAAGAGCGCTTTGGCGACATCCAGGAAGAACACGCCGCCACGTCGACGCGCTTTTCGGAAAACGTGCTCGACGCCACCAACGACTGGAAACTGCTGGTGGAAGACGAAGCCGAGCTGTCCGGCCTGCCGGACGACGTGAAGCACGCTGCCCGCATGCTGGCCGAAAAGAACGGCAAGGCCGGCTGGCAGTTCACGCTGCACTTCCCTTCGTATTACCCGATCCTGCAGTTCGCCGACAACCGTGCCCTGCGCGAGAAGGTGTACCGCGCCAACGCCACGAAGGCGTCCGAGCTGGGCGACGTGTTCAGCGAGCGCGACAAGTGGGACAACAGCGCCAATATCGTGAAATTGCTGCAGTTGCGTGCGGAAGAGGCAAAGCTGCTGGGTTACAAGAATTTTGCCGAAGTCTCCCTGGTGCCGAAGATGGCGCAGAGTCCCGAGCATGTGATCGGCTTCCTGGAAGACCTGGCCAAACGCGCCCGGCCGTTCGCCGAAAAGGACCTGGAAGAACTGAAAGCCTTCGCGGCCGAACACCTGGGCCTGGCCGAACTGAACGCCTGGGACCTGCCGTATGCCTCCGAAAAGCTGCAGCAGCACCGTTATGCGTTTTCGGCGCAGGAGGTCAAGCAGTACTTCCCCGAGCACAAGGTGATCGACGGCCTGTTCAAGCTGGTGCAGAACCTGTTCGGCGTGGCGATCCTGCCCGACCAGGCGCCGACCTGGCATGAGGATGTGCGCTTCTACCGCATCGAGCGCGACGGCGAACTGGTGGGGCAGTTCTATCTCGACCTGTATGCCCGCCCCGGCAAGAACAGCGGCGCGTGGATGGACGATGCGCGCAGCCGCCGCGTGGAAGCGGGCCAGCTGCAGACGCCGATCGCCTACCTGACCTGCAACTTCACCGAGCCGGCCGTTATCGACGGCAAGGTGCAGCCTTCGCTGTTCACGCACGACGAAGTGATCACGCTGTTCCATGAATTCGGCCACGGCCTGCACCACATGCTGACCACCGTCGAGGAGCTGGGCGTCTCCGGCATTGCCGGCGTGGAGTGGGATGCGGTGGAACTGCCATCGCAGTTCATGGAAAACTTCTGCTGGGAGTGGGACGTGCTGTCGCACATGACCGCGCACGTGAAGACGGGCGAGCCGCTGCCGCGCGCGCTGTTCGACAAGATGACGGCGGCGAAGAACTTCCAGTCCGGCCTGCAGACGCTGCGCCAGGTGGAATTCTCGCTGCTCGACATGCACCTGCACTATGATTACGACCCGTCGTCGGGGCGCTCGGTGCAGGACGTGATCGACGAGGTGCGCCAGCGCTTCGCCCTGATCGTGCCGCCGGCGTTCAACCGCTTCCAGAACTCGTTCGGCCATATCTTCGCCGGCGGCTACGCGGCCGGCTACTATAGCTACAAGTGGGCCGAGGTGCTGTCCGCCGATGCCTACGCGGCGTTCGAGGAAGCGGCCGGCCTGGAGGACGCGGACCAGAAGGTGGGCGAGACCGGCAGGAAGTTCCTGCGCGAAATCCTGTCGGGGGGCGGTTCGCGCCCGGCGCTCGAAGCGTTTACCGCGTTCCGCGGCCGCGAGCCGGAGATCGACGCGCTGCTCCGTCACAGCGGCATGGCCGCTTGATGATAGGACCTCGATAAACCTATTGCGCAACGCCAGCCGCTGGTCTGCGGTGCTCGTCGTACATAAAGTACGACTGCGCGCCTCAACCAGGTCTGACGTTGCTCATTACGGTTTCTCAAGGCCCCGATGCGCCGCGGGGTCATTAGGGCAGTTGGGAAATATGGCCAGCGCGCTACAATAGCGGCCATGACCCGCATCGATTTCCACACCAACGTTCCCGACAAGATCGCCTATGCCTGCCGCCTGGTGCGCAAGGCCCATGGGGCGAAGAACCGTATCGTCGTGATGACGGAAGACGCGGCGCAGCTCGCCGAGCTCGATGCCGCGCTGTGGCGTTTTTCGGATGTCGATTTCCTGCCCCATGTGCACGTGAACGATCCACTGGCACCCGATACGCCGATCGTGCTGGCCGACAGCAGCGATGTCGAGCTGCCGCAGTTCGATTTGCTGGTCAATATCGGGCGCGGCGCACCGGCGCAGTTCGAGAACTTTCCGCGCCTGATCGAAGTGGTGTCGAGCGACGAGGCCGATGCCGCCGCCGGCCGCATCCGCTTCGTTGCGTACAAACGGCAGGAGTTCCAGCCTGCCCACCTGAACGTGGGCAAATCGTGAGCGGCCCGATGCCGTTCGATGCCGGCATTCCGGTGCTGACCGAAGTGTTGAAGAAGGAGATTGCACCCGTGCCAGCCCCGACTCTCCCTGACGGCCCCCTCAAGCCCGCGGTCTGGCGCACTGGCGCAGCCGCGTCCGCAGCCGCATCGGCACCACCAGTACCGGCAGCGGCACCGGAAATCGCCCCATCGCCGGCGCAAGCCGCCCCGGCTGTTCCCAGCAAACCCGAAGAACGCGACGACGCCGACGATGAGCTGGCAGCGGGCTACGTCGACCTGGTCGAGCGGGTCATGGTGGCCGCGCCGGTCGAACAGTCGGCGGACACCGGCTTCGCGGCGCTCGAACGCGCGCTCAGCGAACGCATCCTGCAGCAGCTGATGCCGCGCGTGGACGCACTGGTGGCCGAACGGCTCGAAGGCGTGGTGCAGCAGTTGGCTTCCGGCCTGCGCGCCGGCCTGGGCGAATCGATCGCGCAGGCCGTTGCGGCGTCGGTGCAGCAGGAGCTTGCCAGCCTGCGGGCACAAAAAAGGTGAGTGCGCCGTAAAAACCGGTCCCGCCCGGTGCAGGCGCGCCCTCTCCCGGTGCACGTTGCAACATTTGCCCTTTGCGCCTTTGCCAATCGAAAAATTTGTTGTACCTTCTGCCAAGCTGACGCTCACGAGGCGTCCACCTATCATCATTGGAGAGACCAGTATGCAGACGAAGTTCATCGCAGTTGCCATTGCCCTCGCCTTCGCGGCTTCCGCCACGACGTCGGCCGGCGCGCAGGAGATTGTCAAGATCGGCCACGTGGGTCCGGTCTCCGGCGCCCAGTCGCACCTTGGCAAGGACAACGAGAACGGCGCCAACATGGCGGTCAACGACCTGAATGCCAAGGGCATCAAGATCGGCGGCAAGCCCGTGAAATTCGTGCTCGTGCTGGAAGACGACGGCGCCGATCCGAAACAGGGCACCACCGTGGCGCAGAAGCTGGTCGACGCCAAGGTCAACGGCGTGGTCGGCCACCTGAACTCGGGCACCACGGTGCCGGCATCGCGAATCTATTACAATGCCGGTATTCCACAGGTTTCGCCCGCCTCCACCAATCCCGTCTACACGAAGCAGAAATTCAACACCGCCTTCCGCGTGGTGGCGAACGATGCCAAGCTGGGCGGCACGCTGGGTCGGTATGCCGTGGAAAAACTGGGCGCCAAGAAGATTGCCGTGATCGACGACCGCACCGCCTACGGCATGGGCGTTGCCACCGAGTTCGCCAAGGGCGCCAAGGGCGCACAAATCGTCGACAAGCAGTTCACCAACGACAAGGCCACCGACTTCAACGCGATCCTGACCAGCATCAAGGCGAAGAACCCGGACCTGGTGTTCTTCGGCGGCATGGATGCGGTGGGCGGCCCGCTGCTGCGCCAGATGAAGGCGCTGGGCATCAAGGCCAAGTTCATGGGCGGCGACGGGGTGTGCACGGATGCGCTGCCGCGCCTGGCCGGCACCGCCGCGGCCGATGGCGTGGTCACCTGCGCCGAAGCGGGCGGCGTGCCGCCGGAGCTGCAGAAGAACATGGACGACTTCCGCGCCCGCTACAAGAAAGCCTACAACCAGGAAGTGCAGCTGTACGCGCCGTATGTGTACGATTCGGTGATGACACTGGCGCAGGCGATGCAGGATGCCGGCTCGTCCGATCCGAAAAAATACCTGCCCTTCCTGAAGAAGGTGAAGTACCAGGGCGTGACGGGCCTGATCACGTTCGACCAGTTCGGCGACATCAACGATGGTTCGCTGACGCTGTTCACTTATACCGGCGGCAAGAAGACCCGGATGGAAGTGGTCAAGTAACAAATAATACGGGAGACATGGTGCCCCCACCACCCGCGGCCGTCCTCTGGACGGCCTTTTGTTTTTCAGCGGCCCTTATACGGTAACCGCATACCGATTGGAGTAAAACGAATATGCAACAGAAGCTGATGTCCCTTGCCCTTGGCGCCGCGCTCGCTTCCACGGGCGCCGCGATGGCGCAGGAAGTGGTCACGATCGGCTACGTGGGCCCGCTGTCGGGCCAGTCCGCCCACCTGGGCACGGACACCTCGAACGGCGCGCGCCTGGCGGTCGAAGACCTGAATGCCAAGGGCTTCCAGATCGGCGGCAAACCCGTCAAGTTCGTGCTGCGTGCCGAGGATGACGCGGCCGAGCCGAAACAGGCCACCGCCGCCGCGCAGAAACTGGCGGACCAGAAGGTCAACGGCGTGATCGGGCACCAGACATCGGGCACGTCGATTCCCGCGTCGCGCATCTACTACAACGCCGGCATCCCGCAGATTTCCGCATCGGCCACCAGCCCGGTCTACACGCGCCAGAAGTTCAATACCACGTTCCGCGTGGTCGCCAACGACCTAAAGCTGGGCGGCACGCTGGGCAAGTATGCCGTGGAAAAACTGGGCGCGAAAAAGATCGCCGTGATCGACGACCGTACCGCCTACGGCATGGGCGTGGCCACCGAGTTCGCCAAGAGTGCCAAGGGGGCGCAGATCGTCGCCCGTGAATTCACCAACGACAAGGCCACCGATTTCAACGCGATCCTCACCAGCATCAAGGCCAAGAATCCGGACCTGGTGTTCTTCGGCGGCATGGACTCGGTAGGCGGGCCGCTGCTGCGCCAGATGAAGGCACTGGGCATCAAGACGAAATTGATGGGTGGCGACGGCATCTGCACCGAAGCGATGCCGAAACTGGCCGGCCCGACGGCCGGCGACGATGCGGTGGTGTGCGCCGAGGCAGGCGGCGTCGCGCCGGCACAACAGAAACACATGGCGGAATTCGCGGTCCGCTATAAAAAGCGCTACGGCCAGGAATTGCAGATCTATGCACCGTATTCCTACGACGCGGTGATGACGATGGCCACGGCAATGGCGGCGGCAAAATCGGCCAATCCGAAGCAGTACCTGCCTTTCCTGTCGAAGGTGAGCTATCCCGGCATTACCGGCACGATCGCGTTCGACCAGTTTGGCGACATCAAGGATGGCGCACTGACGCTGTTTACGTTCAAGGGCGGAAAGAAAACGCTGATCGAAGTTGTAAAGTAAAGCCGTAGGGTAAATACCTGTTCAATAAAAAACCGGGCAGCGCCCGGTTTTTGTTATGTGGCACAGAAGATTACTTCTGCGCCAGCACCCATTTGACGAGCGTGTGCGCTTCCGCTTCGCTCACCTGCGGGTTGGCAGGCATCGGGATCGCACCCCACACACCGGCACCGCCCTTCAGCACCTTCGTCACCAGCTTCGCTTCGGCATCCTTCTGGCCGGCATACTTGGCGGCAACGTCCTTGTAGGCAGGGCCCACCAGTTTGTTCGCAACCGCGTGGCAAGCCATGCAATTCTTTGCTTTCGCCAGGTCGGCGTTCGCCATCGCAGCCTGCGACAGGAAAGCGGAACCCACTACCATTGCACCCATCACGAAACGTTTCATCGATTTCTCCAGTTTAAAACCCGCGGTGATTCTATCGTGTTTCCAATCCGCCGGTATATATAGCGCGTATTGTCACAACGTAGCGCCGGGGTATGCCGTTGACCTTCAATTGTTGCTATACGTAAATTTTGTAAGTACCATGGCGGATTACAGGAGCCTGCCATGCCGATCATCCTTGCCATCCTTGCACTGTGCGCGCTGCGCTTTTTCGAAGTCTGGCGTTTTGCCGACCTGTCGTGGTGGTGGATCGCGGGACTGATGGTGGCCGCGTTCATCTGGTTCGAGTTCCTCGAGCCGATGCTGGGGCTGGACAAGCGCAAGGCCCACGATATCGACGCCAAGCGGCGCAAGGACCGGGTGGCCGACCGATTCGGGGCGCCGAAGAAAAAATAACGCCAATGCCGAGCCCGTGTCCACCGTGGGGTCACACCCCGACAAAGACACGAACTGATCAATGCCGAACGGCCGAGCCCGTGTCCATGTCGGGGTGTGACCCCAGACTGACCTCAGTGGACACGGCCTCGGCTATAGCGTGGGCTGGTGGCGGATCAGCGCTTCAGCTGCGACAGGTCGCGCACGGCGCCGCGGTCGGCGGAGGTGGTCAGCGCGGCGTAGGCGCGCAATGCCTGCGAGACGGCGCGCTCGCGGTTGACTGGCTGCCAGGCGGCGGCACCCAGTTCTTCCATGTTGGCGCGGCGGTGCGCCAGGTCCTCGACCGACACGCGCAGGTTGATCGTGCGGTTCGGGATGTCGATGTCGATCATGTCACCCTCTTCTACCAGCCCGATGGCACCGCCTTCGGCCGCTTCCGGCGAGGCATGGCCGATCACCAGGCCCGAGGAGCCGCCGGAGAAGCGCCCGTCGGTGAACAGCGCGCACGCCTTGCCCAGGCCCTTCGACTTGATGTACGACGTCGGGTACAGCATCTCCTGCATGCCCGGGCCGCCTTTCGGGCCCTCGTAGCGGATGATGACGACGTCGCCCGCATGCACGGTGTCGCCGAGGATCGCTTCCACCGCCGAGTCCTGGCTTTCGAACACGCGCGCCTTGCCGGAGAACTTGAGGATGCTTTCATCCACGCCGGCGGTCTTCACGATGCAGCCCTTCTCGGCGATGTTCCCGTACAGGACCGCCAGGCCGCCGTCCTGCGAATAGGCGTGCTCGATGTCGCGGATGCAGCCGGCCGTGCGATCGAGGTCGTTGGCTTCGAAACGCTCCGACTGCGAGAACGCCACCTGGGTCGGCACGCCGCCCGGCGCCGCGCGGAACAGCTGGTGCACGGCGCGGTCGTCGCTGACGCGGATGTCGTATTTGCTGATCGCGTCGGCCATGGTCGGGCTGTGCACGGTCGGCAGCGACGTATCGAGCAGGCCGGCGCGCGCCAGTTCGCCCAGGATCGAGAAGATGCCGCCGGCGCGGTGCACGTCCTCGATGTGGTACTTGTCCGTCATGGGCGCCACCTTGCACAGGCATGGCACGTTGCGCGAAATGCGGTCGATGTCGGCCATCGTGAAATGCACTTCCGCTTCGTGCGCGGCGGCCAGCAGGTGCAGCACGGTGTTGGTGGAACCGCCCATCGACACGTCCAGCGCCATGGCGTTCTCCCAGGCGGCCTTGCTGGCGATGTTGCGCGGCAGGACCGAGTAGTCGTCCTGTTCATAATGGCGTTTGGTGATCTCGACGATCAGCCGGCCGGCGCGCAGGAACAGCTCCTTGCGGTCGGAGTGCGTGGCCAGGACCGTGCCATTGCCCGGCAGCGACAGGCCCAGGGCCTCGGTCAGGCAGTTCATCGAGTTCGCGGTAAACATGCCGGAGCAGGAGCCGCAGGTCGGGCAGGCCGAACGCTCGATTTCGGCCACGTCGGCATCCGACACGGTCGAATCGCCGGCCTTGATCATCGCGTCGACCAGGTCCAGCTTGATGATCTTCCTGTCGTTGTTGACGACCTTGATGACCTTGCCGGCCTCCATCGGCCCCCCGGAGACGAACACGGTAGGGATGTTCAGGCGCATCGCGGCCATCAACATGCCCGGCGTGATCTTGTCGCAGTTCGAGATGCACACCATCGCATCGGCGCAGTGGGCGTTGACCATGTACTCGACCGAGTCGGCGATCAGGTCGCGCGACGGCAGCGAGTACAGCATGCCGCCGTGGCCCATGGCGATGCCGTCGTCGACGGCGATCGTGTTGAATTCCTTGGCGACACCACCGGCCGCCTCGATCTCGCGCGCCACCATCTGGCCCAGGTCCTTCAGGTGCACGTGGCCCGGCACGAACTGCGTGAACGAGTTGACGACGGCGATGATCGGCTTGCCGAAGTCGTCCTCACGCATGCCGGTCGCGCGCCACAGCGCACGCGCGCCGGCCATGTTGCGCCCGTGAGTCGAAGTC
>DASVVD010000261.1:0-8100 GCA_036386715.1 Pseudoduganella sp. | reverse complement strand
GCCGGAGGGCGCCTGCAATGCGCAGTCGGCAGGCGGGTCGGATGGTGCCGCCGGCCAGCAGGCACAGTCCGGTTCCAGCCAGTCGGCCGCGCCGGGCAATGCCCAGCGCGATGCCGGATCGCGATCCGAAGGCCTGCTGCCTGCGCAAGGCGCCGACGACGGCCGCTTCGAAGTAGGCGAAGAAGTCAGCTTCGACCAGCAATCCGACCAGGCGCGTAATGTCGGCAGCATGGAAGACGCCGCGAAAGGCACGCAGGGCGACAAGCTGGCCGACGCGGTGGCGCGCTCACTGGGCAAGGACAGCGACGACAAGGCGTAATTGCACAAGGTAGTTGCAGGGTAATTGCTTCATGCACGGCCGGCGCAATGCCGGCCGCATGTTTTCCATGGTGGCATCCGAATTTGTATTCCGGGCAAGCTTTTCATGGTGTATGCCTGGAAAACGGGCAAGCGCGCACGTTTTTTCCTGCGACTTTTAAGATGCGTCAAATCTCCTGCTGAGCGCGATCCGCTCAGCCCTGCCTATACTGCGGAGTATTGCGCAACGCAACGTGCGTTGCCTTCCGTTGGGGAGATTTTCCATGCGTCAAGATCCACTCCTGGCCAGTATCGGCGGCATGCTGCGCCGGTTCAAACGTGCCGAAGCGTGGCTGCGCACAGCCGGGCTGCCCACGTCACTCGCACGTGTACCTGTCTGGGTACTATGCGTGCACTACTGCATCATGATGCGGGGGAAAACGGCCCGTATCACCCGCATCGCCGAGCGCATCGCGCGCTGGCTGGAGACGATCACCGAAGTGTCGCAGCATGACAAGGCGCGCCTCGAACTGCTCGACATGGATGGCGCGATGCGCAACGATATCGAATCCACCAAGCGCACGCTGCTGCTGCTTCGCGAAGTGTGCGTGGATGTCGGTGGCATGTTCCACAGCATCGGTTTCAAGGCCCGCATCCTGGAAAGCACGCAGGAAAAGTTCCTGGCCGTCGTGGAAGAATCCTGCCTCATCGCCACGACACTGCAGCGTGCTTTTGAAATGCACGACGCGCGGGCGCTGGCTCTGCTGCGCGAAATGGAGGCAGCGGCGCGGCCGACCGGTACAGGGGCGGCGGTGGATGTCATGAATGATGTCGTCACTGATGCGCTCGTCACTGATGCGGTCGTCACTGATGCGGTCGCCGGGATGGTACTTGCAGCACCGACACAGGCACTTTCCGAACCCGCACCGGATCGTGGATGTGGCCCGATGCTGGCCAAGCCACTCACCACTGCGGCCAAGGCCTGAGCCGGATGCCGCTGCATTGCCACTGGGTTGTTTTCCACTGAGTTGTTGCCGCGCCTGCATAGAGGGCAGGCAAGGCACCTGGCATGGAAATCAGGTTTCCATGCCTTGCAACGGGCGCCAGTTTCTCACCTGCGTCTCGCTGCGCATTTTCTGCCTGCTTCTCGCCTGCTTCCTGCCCAGTCCCAGCGTACTGCTTTTATCCCTGCGCATTTTCCGGTATTGCATCCTGCATGCGGCCGACTGCCGCGCGCGGCGATCAAGCCGTTACGTCAGGTCACGTCGGGGCATGACCACCGGCATCAGCACCGGTTGCAGCCTGCCGCGCTGCGATAACGACGGGTGAAGAGGGAGCCGTTGCTATCGCATTGCCGCAGCCGCGCGGTCACGCCCGCCGTGAGCGGTACGTCGCACAGTCGAGCCATTGTGCGACACTGCACAGATGAATTACTGTGCTTTGGACAAGATCAACAGCCAGCGGCCGAACAGCAGGATTTCGATATGCCCCGGCTGCACGCCGGTATCGCATTCGATGATCGGGTTGACCGGATAAAAACGCTTGCGGAAGTCGCGGCACACCAGCATTTCGCGCTTGCCGAAACGCACCAGGAAAGACGTTGGGGCGTACTCCAGCCCGAAGCGCGATTCGAAACGCGATCGAAGGCGGCGAGGGTCCATGTCGGTATTAACGGTGGCCATGACAATTCCTTATCAAAAAAGGATGGGTGAACGATGAGCCGGCGGTGTTCGGTATTGCTGCCTCAACTGCTGGTTTTGAACCGCAGTTTGAACCACAGTTTTGAACCGCTGTTTTGAACCGTTCAGAACACTGCCTACTGGATAGAAGCTTAACATAACTACTGTACAAAAACACAGGGCTGTATGAAAAAACAGGTATTTTCTTTCCACATTGACTTGGCACGAAAACGTGCGTCAGCCCGATGAACCGGTCCGCACCTGCGAAGCTGCTGCGCTTCGTCCGGGCCCGCCTGACGCCCGGCGGCGAACTGGGCCTGCACCTGACGGCCGGGCTGGCGCTGCTCGTGGCGGCCGTGTCGGTGTTCCAGGAAATTGCCGAGGCCGTGGGCGAGAATGACGACATTACCCGGTTCGACGTGCACGTGGCCCAATGGTTCAATGCCCATGCGTTCGAGCCGCTGACCACGATCATGCTGGGCTTCACGCATGCGCATGGCATCGTCGGCATGTCGATCGCTTCGAGCCTGCTGGCGCTGTGGTTCCGGCACAGGAAGGCGCCTTACTGGGTGCTGGCGACGGTGATCGCGGTGCCCGGCGGCATGCTGCTGAACGTGCTGCTGAAGCTGACTTATGCACGGCCGCGCCCGGCGTTCGACGAGCCGCTGCTCGCCCTCTCGACCTACAGTTTTCCGAGCGGCCACACGGCCGCCGCCACGCTGTTCTATGGTTTCATCGCGTGCTACACCGTCACGACGTCGCCGAGCTGGCGGCGGCGTTGCACGGTCATGGTGTTCGCCGTCGTGATGGTGGCGCTGGTGGCGTTCAGCCGGGTCTACCTGGGCGCGCATTACGTGTCCGACGTGCTGGCGGCGATGGCCGAGAGCGCGGGCTGGCTGGCGGTGTGCATCACTGCGGTGTCCACCCTGCGGCGGCGCCGTGCTGCCAGGAAGGAGCAATGATGGCGCGGGAATTGACACCCGTCGTGGTGATCGTGAATGCCGGCGCCGGGCAGGGCCATGGCGACGACCTGGCGGCGTCACTGCGTGAAAAATTCGCCGCCGTCGGCCTGGATGCGGACGTGACGCTGGCTGCCGGCGGCGAGGAAATGATCGGCGTGGCGCGCAAGGCCGTCGAGAACGGCGTCCGGATCGTCGTGGCGGGCGGCGGCGACGGCACGATGAACGCCGTGGCGTCGGTGCTGGCCGGCACCCCGGCCACGCTCGGCGTACTGCCGCTTGGCACGCTGAACCATTTTGCCAAGGACCTGAACATTCCGCTGGCGCTCGATGAGGCGATCGCCAACATCGCCCATGGCCAGCCCGTGGCGGTGGATGTGGGCGAGGTGAACGGCCGCATTTTCCTGAACAATTCGAGCCTGGGACTGTACCCGGACATCGTGCGCGACCGCACCCGGCAGCAGCGCCGGCTCGGCCGCGGCAAATGGCTGGCATTCTGCTGGGCCAGCCTGGCGGCACTGCACCGTTTCCCCTTCCTCAGCCTGCGGTTGCGCCTGAACGGCGAGGAACATGCGCGGCGCACGCCATTCGTCTTCATCGGCAATAATGCCTACACGATGGAAGGCCTCAATATCGGCGAGCGCACGCGGCTCGATGGCGGTGAGCTGAGCCTGTATGTGGCGCAGCGTCCCACCCGGCTGGGCCTGGTGCGGCTGGCAGGCCATGCGCTGCTGGGCCGGCTGGCCCGGGCCCGCGATTTCGACGTGCTGCTGGCCGAGGAGCTGGCGATCGACAGCTGGCGCAAGCTGGTACGCGTCGCCACCGACGGCGAAGTGACGCTGATGGCGCCGCCGCTCGAGTACCGTTCGCGACCGGGTGCGCTGACGGTGATCGTGCCGCGCAAGGTACGGGAACCACGGTAAGGGAATCGAAAATAAAAGCAAGGAGCAAGCATGCGAACCATCGTGCATTTGTCGGACATTCATTTCGGCCGCGTCGACGACCGGCTGCTGGCCCCGCTGCACGCCACGATCGAGGCGGTGCAGCCGCATGTGGTGGTGATTTCGGGCGATCTCACGCAGCGCGCCCGCAGCGCGGAATTCAAGGCCGCACGGGCCTGGCTGGACTCGCTGCCCGGGCCGCAGATCGTGGTGCCGGGCAACCACGATATTCCGCTATACAACGTGGCCGCGCGGTTCCTGACGCCGCTGACGAAATACCGCCGCTACATCACGCCCGACCTGGCGCCCGAATACGTCGATGACGAAATCGCCGTGATGGGCCTCAATACCGCGCGTTCGCTGACGATCAAGGATGGCCGCGTGAACCATGAACAGGTGCAACGCCTGGAGGAACGCATGGCGAAGGTGGATGCCGGGCTGACGCGCATCGTCGTCACGCACCACCCGTTCGACCTGCCGGAACAGTTCGACGAAGACGACCTCGTCGACCGCGCGCCGATGGCGATGGAAGCGTTCTCGAAATGCGGCGTCGACCTGCTGCTGGCGGGGCACCTGCACGCCAGCCATGCCGGCAACAGCGCCAGGCGCTACAAGATCGCCGGCTACTCGGCACTGATCGTGCAGGCCGGCACGGCCACCTCCACGCGCGGCAGGGGAGAGTCGAACTCGTTCAACGTGCTACGCATCGACGGCGACGAGATCCAGGTCGAGCGCTACAGCTGGAAGGATGACACGGCGAAGTTCGAAGTGGCCACGATCGAAGTGTTCCGCCGCGACGGCAATACCTGGCAGCCACTCGGCACCACGCCGGACATGCCGGAAGCCATCACCAGCGTGGAGACCGTGGCGCCGCAAGGTATCGGCGGTTGATGCGGCCGGCAGCGGGGGCGCTGCCCGAAGGCGATGTCATGCCGCCCGCCGCCGCTCGCTGCCTAGAGCCAGTAATCCCACACTTTCGACGCCCATTCCTTCATCCGCATGATCAGCGGCCGGCCGCGCCAGGCTTGCAGCGTGACGACATTGGAATTCTTCAGGTCGTCGCGGAAGGCGCTTTCCATTTCCTTGCCGAACGCATCGCCCAGCACGATCACGTTGACTTCGGCGTTGTGCTGGAAGCTGCGCCGGTCCATGTTTGCCGAGCCCACGGTGGACCACACGCCGTCGATCACCATCGTCTTGGCGTGCAGCACTGCCAGCTTCAGCTCGTAGATCTGCACGCCCGCTGCCAGCAGCTGGTCGTAGAGCGCGTGGCCGGCGTGGAACACCATGCCGCTGTCGGAGACGCTCGGCAGCACGATCTTCACCTGCACGCCCCGTTTGGCGGCGTCGATCAGCGCCTGCAGGGTCTGCTCGTCCGGCACGAAGTAGGCGCACGTGATGTGGATCGATTTCTTTGCCTGCTGGATCGCCAGCAGCATCGCCTTGTAGATCTCGTACTGGCCGCCCGGTTCGCTGCCGAGCACGCGCATCAGCTTGTCGCCGGCGATGACCGGCGTGGGGAAGTAATCGGCTTCGCGCAGGTCGTCGGCATCCTGCTCGGTCCAGTGCCGGATGAACAGCCACTGCATGGCATGCACCGCCGGGCCCTCGATGCGCACGTGCGTATCGCGCCAGCCCACGTCCTTGGCGTTGCGTGGCCGGCTCTTCGAGCGGAACGGCGAGCTCTTCGAGTAGGTGTCGCTGATGTTGATGCCGCCGGTGAAACCGATCCTGCCGTCGACGATCAGCATCTTGCGGTGGTCGCGGCTGTTCAGCTCCCAGCCGTTGCCGCGCACCTTGGCGGGATTGACGGGGTTGTAGGCCACCAGGTGGATGCCGCCGGCCTTCATGCGGTCGAAGAACGCCTGCGGCACCATCAGCGTGCCCACGCTGTCGTAGATGATGTTGACCGTCACGCCGGCCTTCTGCTTGGCGATCAGCAGGTCGGCGAACTTGTCGCCCAGTTCGTCCTGGTCGAAGATGTAGGTCTCGAAGTTGATGTTGTTCTGGGCGCCCTCGATGGCCTTCATCATCTCGGCCATGGTGACCGGGCCGTCGAACAGCAGCTTGACCTGGTTGCCGGCAATCAGCGGCACGCCGGTGGCGACCTCTTCGAGCGCGGCCTGGGCCTTCAGGTCGAGCGCGCCTTTCGACCAGCGCTTGGCCAGCAGTGCCTTGCTGCGGCTGTCCGACAGCGTGCCGTTGGCCGACTTGACGACGGGCACGGCCGCGGCGTCGGCCCTGGCCCTGTCCGGATCGACGGCTGGCAGCGACGCGCACGCTACCAGGCACCATCCGGCCAGGAGCAGGGCCAGCCAGTGACGGGGTTGTGAATGTTTCATTTGCTGAGCTCCCTGGATCCAAAGAAAAAGTCCACCGGCGCCTTGCGCAGGCGCCTGCCCAGCGCGCGCAACAACAGGAAGCCGTGTTCGAACGGAATGCGGCGCGCGCGCAGCGCCACCCATAAGGCAAGGCCGAAACTGACCAGCAGGTTGACGGCCCCGATGGCCAGGAAACCAGTGATGGAAGTAACGACCAGTTGCCAGCTAACTTTATAATCCAACGCCACCATGGCTGTCGCGAAGTTGGCCGATGAGAACGTTACGTGCCGGATGTCGATCGGCAGGCCCAGCAGCACGCCCAGGGCGCTGGCCATGCCCAGCATGATGCCGAAGAGGAAATTGCCCATCAGGCTGCCCAGGTTGTGCTCCAGGTACAGGCCCAGGCGCTTGGTCCGGTCGCGCCCGAGCACGGCGTTCAGGCCGCGCAGCTGTTCCACGCGCCGGCCCCAGCGCGAATACAGCGCCTGGTTGTCGTAATAGCCCGAAACCAGGCCGGCCAGAAACAGGCACACGCCGGCGATGGCCGCATAGAACAGCGCCGGCGTATGGATCGGGTCGATATCGCTCAACAGGTGCATTGCCTTGCCTTCGGAAACCAGGTGATGGCCCGTGACCTGCAGCCACCCCCATGCGATGGCCCAGGCCGTCGGCACGACGGTGGCGATATTGCCCAGCACGGCGGTGACCTGGGTGCGGAATACCTTGTTGATCAGCTCGGCCAGGCTGTCCAGGTCGACGTGGCGGCCATCCGGGCTTTGCAGGCTGGCCGCGATGCGCGAAGCCGTCATCGCCGGCTGCTTGGTGGCCACCGTGAAGTGCAGCAGGTGGATCAGCACGAAGCCCAGCGAGTAGTTCATCGAGAACAGGAATGCTTCCACCAGCGGCGCAGCGCGCAGCGTGCCCAGCAGGATCTTGCACAGCGCCATGAGGCCGACGATCAGGCCGGCACCCGCCGCGGACAGGAACATGCCGAGCAGTTCGCGCCGGTTTTCGGCAATGTAGTGCTCGCCGGTGCGGCTGGCGTTTTCCGTCACGTTGCGGGCCAGCAGGTAGATGTTGTCGCCGAACAGGTCCCTGACGGTGTACTTGTTGTTGTGCGCCTCGATCAGTTCGAGCGACAGCGACAGCGTGGCCGCGCGGCGCTGCGCTTCGCGCGCGGCCGGGGCCCGCAGCGGGGTACTCTCCAGCGCCGCCACGGCGCCGTTCGCCGCCGGCAGTTCGCCGGAGACGTCCACCAGGAACAGCAGCTTGCGCATCCGGTCGATGCTCTGCGCGAGTGTCACCAGCAGGTACGTGAGCGCAATCGAGGTGCCCTGCACCAGCGCCTTGCGGCGGATGCGCGCGATCACGGTGTCGCACTGGTCGAGCATGACCAGCAGGTGCCTTGCGTCGTCGAGCGCCACATCCTCGCCGGCCATCATGCGCGCGTAGCCGTCCAGGTAATGCAGTACCTCGCGGTTCTGCACCAGGAATGGCGATTCGAACTGCTCCATCTCCGTATGGAAATTGGTAAGTTTCGGTTCCAGCCCGATCGCCGCCACCCGGTAGGAAAGGGTGCGGATCGCTTCGAGCATGCCCGGCAACATCACGGTGCGGTCGCGGCGGTGGAACAGCGTGTCGAACAGGTCCATCCAGTCCAGCGCCGGCACGGCGCTGATCCATTGCCAGTCGGTCTGGCGGTAGAACACCTGGTCGAGCAGGTCCGCCAGGTATTCGTCGCCCAGGGCAGGCGGCAGGATCCGGTAGGCGAGGCGGCGCTTCAGTTCGGAAAAAAAGCCGTCATTCGACAGCACGCCGACTTCGGTGTAGAGGCTGGTGTGGCGGCGCGCGGCCAGCAGGCGCAGCACATAGGCGCGCAGCTGGCGCGCATGTTCCGGGTTGC
>DASVVD010000260.1:0-9347 GCA_036386715.1 Pseudoduganella sp. | reverse complement strand
GGCGCCGATGCCGGCGCCGATCGCGCCGAACAGCAGCGGCATCACGGCCATCGACGCATGCAGCGTCATCGACCGCAGCGCGAGCGCCTCGCCCTGGCGCTCCGGCGGCGTCACGTCATGCAGCGTGGCCATGATGGCCGGCTGGACCAGGCCAAGCGCGACGCCGAGGATAGCCGCGCAGGCGGCCATGGCCCAGGCGCTGTGGAACAGCGGATACGCGGCGAACACCGCGCAGGCGAGCGACAAGGCACCGCACAGCAGGGTGCGGCGCGACAGGTGCCCCGCGGCCAGCGGCATCAGCAGCCGCACCATCACCGACGCCGCGGCGTAGGCCGTCAGGACCAGCGCCAGTGCGGAAGCGTCCAGGCCGCGCTCGACACCGAGCAGCGGCAAGGCGAAACCGTGCACGTCCCAGCTGGCCGACACGACCCAGCTGATGAACACCATGCGGCGCACGGGTGCCAGCCGCAGCAGGTCCCAGGCCGACGCCTCGCGGGTACCCAGCGCCGGGGCGGGTCGCGGGGCCTCGCGCGGCACCGCCTGCGCCGCCAGCAAGGTGGCGGCGGGCAGCAGCGCCAGCGCCAGGAAGGCGGCGGGGAATCCGGCATGGTCGACCAGCACGCCCGCCAGCATGGGGCCGATCAGCCCGGCCAATGCCGGCGCCAGTGCGATCCAGCTGAACACGCGCAGGCGGTCGGTGTCGCTGCGGGCCAGCCGGCTGGCGCTGCGCTGGATCGCGATCATGCCGAAGCCCGCCCCCGCGCCGCACAGTGCCGCCGCCGCGCACAGCGTGAAGCGGTTCTGCTGCGCCGCCGCCAGCAGGGTGCCGGACAGCGAACAGCAGGCGGCGATGCGTACCGGTACATGATAGCCGCGGCGGTCCGCCAGCCGCCCCGCCGGCAGCGCCAGCAAGGCCGGGAACAGCGCGAACATCGTCATCACCAGGCCGACCGACCAGGCCGAGTGGCCCAGCTTCAGTACATTCAGGGGTGCGGCCAGGCGCACTCCCTGCATGCAGCCGTGCAGGCCGACCTGGCAGGCGACCATCGCGCCCAGCGCCAGGTGCATGCCGCGCACCGGCGCCGCCGGCCCCGCCGGGTGACTATGCATGGCCGGTCATGGCGCATCCTCGTAGGCCTGCTGCACATAGGTCATGCGCCCGCCCGCCAGCATCAGCGCGCAGAACATGTTCAGCTCGACGATCTCGGGGATGGCGAAATGGCGCTTGAGCAACTCGAACAGTGCGTCGTCGATCGCCGTGTAGTCGGCAGCGAACAGCTCGGCATAGCGCAGGGCAGCCTGCTCGGCCGGCGTGAAGCGCGCCGAGTTTGCGGCCAGGCAGGCGAGATCCTCTTCGCCGACGCTGTCGTCCTTGCGCGCGAACTGGCAGGCCCTGCAGTTTGTGATCGAGGCGATCCTGAGCCGCACCAGTTCCTTCAGGCGGGCCGGCAGCACGCCACGCAGGTGCATCGCTTCCAGCGTGGCAAGCCAGGCGCCGGCGGCTTCGGGCCGGTGCGCCCAGACCTGCACCGGCAGCGTGGTACTGAGCATACGGCTGGCGCGCCCGCGCGCGAGCGCCGCCGACAAGTCCGGCGGCAAGGCGTCGATCGGCACTGGCGGCAGGCGGCTCATGGCGCTGTCCCAGCAGCGGCGTGCATCAATGCGGTCATGCATGTCTCCTCTCCCGCGGCACGACGGATGATGTCGTGCGGAATAGCTAAATTGAACATAAATTATATTAGTGTTCAATATAATCACGTTTCCTGAAAATGTCGACCGTTTCCGCTGGTGCCCGCTCGTGCCTTACTCCTGCCGGATGAAATAACGCACCAGCAGCCGGCCGCTCTCCTCGAAGCGGTACAGCTCGATGGTATCGATGACCCGGCCGTCGCTCCTCACTTTGTTGCGGTTGTGGCAGGCCGCCTCGGTGCCGTTGACGATGAGCGCGACTTCCTCGATCTCGATGGCGGCGTTCTGCCGGTCCCACATCGCTTCCAGCACCGCCCAGCCGTCCGTGGCCGGGCGGCCGACGTATTCGATGAGCAGACCGCCGCGCGCGGCCTCGCGGTACGCCGCCAGGAAGCCGGCCTTGTCCCCGGCATTCCAGCAGGCGACCTGGGTATGCAGGAAATGCCTGACGTCGCTTGCGCTCGCGCCCACGCCGGTACTCATGCCGGCTCTCCCGTGGTTGCGAAACAATCCTGCGATGCCTCGTCCAGCGCCGCCGGGCGCACGTTGCGCGCGCTGCCATTGCGCCGGTCGGTCTCGCCCCAGCCGAGAGAACGGACGGGCTCGCGCGTGTCGCCGCGCCTTCGCCAGCGGCCCTCCTGCTGCGCGGTGATCGGGAAGCCGCCGACGAAATCGACCATTTCCCCCTTCGGGTCCGGCACGAATTCCCAGGTCTCCACGCCGTCGAGGACGATGTGCGCGCGCTCGACGAAATAACTGCCGGGCTTGTGCACCACCTCGCCCTCGATGTCGGTGGTGCAGCGCACCTGGCCTTTCTCGTTCTGGAAGATGGCGTAGCCGAGTTTCCCATGGCCGACCATGAAGGATCCCAGGTCCCAGGTGCCGTCCGTGTAGACCGTGGCGAAGGTCCACCAGATCACGTGCATGCCGTGGTTGACCACGAGGTCCTTCTGGAAATGGATCGCGCCGCCTTCGGCCATCCAGGCCTGGTCCAGCGTGATGAAGCCCTTCACGGGCCGGCCCTCGCAGGTGCCGGCGACGTCGTACAGCTGGGAGACGTAGAAGGTGCCCCAGTCGCGCCCCGGCAGGTACCACTGCATGCCTTTGCCGAGGAGCCGGCCTTCGAGCGCGAACAGTCCGTCCTCCTGCCAGCTGAAAAGCGTGCCGGAGGCCGTGAGGCGCCACGGGTTGCCCGGCTCGCCATCGTGGCTGGCCCAGCCCGCGGTATCGCCCTCCAGCCAGCGCTGCGGGAACATGGTCGACGCCTGCGCCGCGCTGCGCTCCCTGTCGATACGCAGCTGGCCGCCGTCGCCGGGCCGGGTCGACTGGTAGATGAACTTGGTTGGGTTCGGGTTGCTGCCCGGTGCATTGAGCGCGCGTACCATCGCGTAGATCGCGCCTTCGGCATCGCGCACGCAGCCAAACGGCATGTGCTTGGTCAGTTTCAGGCCGAAGTGGTCGCGCAGGTCGGCCAGCCCGGCGCCCGTCACGTGCTGCGGGCCCACCAGGCACTGGTAATCGAAATCGGCGCGTTCCGGCACGTTCGTGAATGTTTTCATGGTGTCAGTCCCAGAGTACGTGGAGGTGGGCGGCGCCGCGCAGCTGGGCGCCCTCGATGACGGGCGCCGGCATGTCCGGATCGAGGCGAAGTCCCGGAAACAGGTCGAGGATGGCGTTGACTGCGCAGTTCAGTTCCATTTTCGCGACGAACTGGCCGATACACATGTGCGGCCCGAAACCAAAGCCGAACGACGGCCTGGGCTTGCGGTCGATATCGAACACGTCGGGACGCTCGAACACGTCCTCGTCGCGGTTGGCCGAAGCGACCATGCACTGGACAAAGGCGCCCTTCGGGATCGTCACGCCATGGAACTGCACTTCCCTGGCGGTTTCGCGCACCTTGAAGGTGGCGACCGGCTCGAAGCGCACCGCCTCGTCGATGAGCTTCGGCACCAAGCTGCGGTCGGCGCGCACGCGCTCCTGCAGGCCGGGCGTCGTCAGCAGCAGCGTCATCACCGAGCTGAAGGTGCGGGTGGTGGTCTCGCCGGCTGCCGGCAGCAGCGAGCGCACGAACGTGGTGACCTCGTGGTCGTCCAGCCTGCGCCCCTCGTGCTCGGCACGCAGCAGGCGGCCGATCAGGTCGTCGCCCTGGCTGCCGTCCGCGCGCCGCTGCACCACCACCTCCAGGATCGCGTCGTACAGCAGCCTGACCGCGATCCCCGCGTTGCGGCGCGCTTCGTCGGCCCTGGCCGGATCGATCTGGTTGCCGCCGACCATCGCCAGCGCCCAGCCGGCGTAGCGCCGGTAGGCGTCCGGATTATCGGTCGGGAAACCCATCAACGCATACATCTCGCGGATCGGGAATTCCAGGCCGAATTTCATCAGGTCGGCGCCCTTGAGCCCGGCCATCGGTTCGAGGAAATCCTTGCGGATGACGGTGTCGATCTGGTCGCGCCATTTGTTCACCGTTTCCGGCATGAAGGCCGGCTGCAGCAGCGCGCGTACCTGGCGGTGCTGCTCGCCATCCATGGCCAGGATGATCAGGCCGTCGAAGAAGGCGCCGAGCCCTTCGGCGATGAAGCCGCTGGTATAGGCGGAGGCCTCGCGCAGCACCGCCATCACGTCCTGGTGGCGGAACAGGGCGAAGGTGGGTCGCGTGCCCTGCTGCATGCCGGCGTTGGTCGGCACGCCGAACTGGCGGATGAAGTCGCCGACGAAGATGGGGGACTCCTTGCGTGCCGCGCGGCACGCAGCATGGATGTCCCCCTTGCCCTTGTAGGTATCGGATACCGCCGTATAGGCGCTTTCCAGGTCGATGGTGTCGCTGTCGGTGCTCATGCTTGTCTCCTCGGGATCCACGGCCGCGCGCTGGCGTACATGAACATTTGTTTGAATGGTGTTCATATAGTAGCGCTGCAGCGGCCGGCCCCGCCGCCAACTTTATTTGACTACGCGTCAAGCGCGTGGGATAACACGGGGTACTTCCACCAACGCCGACACCATGACCATCCCGCCGGACCCGCACGAAAGCCCTGCCCCCGGCGCCGCCGGCCCGGCTGCGGCCAAGGCGCCACCCAACAAGCGCGACACCCTCAGGCGGATCGCCGGAGCGGCGCGTCGCGAGTTCGCGGCGAAGGGCCTGGCCGACGCCAGGGTCGACGATATCGCCCGGGCGGCGGGCGTGACCAAGCAACTGGTCTACCATTATTTCAAGAACAAGGAAGAGCTGTTCGCCTGCGTGCTCGACGAGTCGTCGGCGCAGGTCATGGAAGCGCTTCTGGCGCTGGACCTGGACCACCTGCCGCCGCGCGAGGCGCTGCGCGCGCTGCTCGACAGCATGCTGCTGCCCTACCACGACAGGGAATTGCGCGCGCTGGCGCAGGAAGGCATCCGCTATCACGAAAGCCATACCACGCCGCGCAACAGCTTCACCGGCATGGCGCCGCAGCTGAACGGCATGATGCGCGCGACGCTGGCGCGCGGCGTGGCGAGCGGCGACTTCCGCGCCGATGTCGACGCCGACCTGCTGCTGGCGATGGCGGCGCTGGCGACCACCAGCGCCTATGTCAACCGCTACACGGTCGCCACGCTGGCCGGGCTGGACGTGGCCGGCGACGCCGGCGCCGCCACGTGGCGCAGGTTCGCGGTGGCATTCGTGCTGTCGGCCGTCGAGCGCGAACGCGGCGCGCTCGATCCGCTGACCCGCGCTGCGTGCTAGAAGATCAGCCGTCCTGGAGCAGCCCGGCGAGGCGTGCAACCAGTTCGGCACCGGTGAAGGAAAGACGCGCATCGGCCGCCCGGGCGCTGCATGCGATACTTTCCAGCTGTTGCAGCACGGGCTGGCAAGGCCCGCTGCCCATCTCGGCCAGGATCAATGCCAGGCAGCCCGGCTGAGCCGCTGGTGCCAGTTGCGCTACCGCGGCGCGTAACGCATCGAGTGCACGTGCCCGCGCTACCTGGTTTTCCATCCGCCCTGCGCGCCTGGCCAGCAAGGGCCAATGAAAGGCGTGCCGGGCTGCCGTACTGGCCGCCGCGGTGATGACTTTCTCGCAGGTGGCGTCGGCGCGCAGCATGCCGCGTTCAAATTTGCCGGCCACGTGATCCAGCGTGTCGAAAGCTGCAACAGGATCGCGCGCGCCAACGCGCGCCAGCAATACATCGAAAAACCTGTTGGCGTATGTCAGGCGGGATTTGGCTCGTTCCTGCTGTTGCGCCGCCCATGCAAGATTGGCATCGACCGCTTCCGGCCAGCGTTCGATCGGCCAGCTACGTGCAAGTACCCCTAGCAACAGTCCGGCCAGGTGCCCGGCATCCTCGACCAGTGTGTCGAATGCCGGAAACGCGGATTCAGGGAAGCGCCGGCTCAGCTGCGTGATCAGATGCGCATGGATCCATGCCTCGTTGGACCGGCGCCCCATTGCGGCAACCCGCGCGACGGATCCTTCCGGGTCAGCGTGCACCTCCAGCACCACATCGACGTCCTCGCGCAGCTCGCTGTCTTCGCCGTTGGTCAACTGGTCGAAGAATTCGATGCGCCTCGGTGGTGGCAGCGCAGCGGCGTAGGCCAGTAACACGTCGAGGGTTTGCGCCGGGCTCAACTTGTCCTGGCCTTCGATGAACGCGAGATAACGCGCCGAGAGTGTGACCAGGCCCATGCCATCGGGAAGCAGGCGTGCGCAGACCAGCGCTGCAAGGGGCCCGATCTCGTCATAGCCGGCAAAAGGCAGTATCATTTTCAGGGCCAGCTCGGGATCGTCATCCGTCACCGCATCGGCCAGCAGCCGGCGCACGTCCTCGACCCGCAGGATGCCTGCGCGATCCGGAGACGCGGAATCGAACGGCAGTCTGGCAATTCGTTCACAGGCAACTTTCAGGAACGCCATGTCCCCCGTGCCGATCGCGGCGCGAACCTGCGCATGCAACGCCGCCAGTTCCAGCGTGTCAGGCGTGGCCGGGACGGGGGCAGCAGCATCCACTGCCTGTCGCAGCGTCTTCGCGGCATCCTGGAAAGTTGCCGACTCGGTGTAGCAGGCTAGCCGGGGTGGCAAGGTGGCGAGCGCGCCGCGGCCCGTGCGCCGCATCGCGATGGCCGCGATGCCGATGAGCGCTGCGCGCGTGCCGGAATATCGCGTTTCCACGCTGTCGATGTGCCGGATCGCCTCGTCGGGATTGCGCTCGGCAATGATCTTTCCGGCGATGCGGACGGCGCCTTCCCAGAGCAGGCAGCCCCCGTAGTCGTGCCGCGTCTGCAGGTAGCAGTCGGTCCCCTGATGGGCGAGGCTGCCGGCAACGCCCTCGCCAAACTCGGGCCGCCAGCTTTCGTCCAGCCAGCAGGCCCCGGCGTGTGCGATCAGCTGCTCGACATAAGATTTGCCGAGCCAACCGAACAACCGCCCCAGCGCGGTGGCGCCGCGCGCCTTGCGTTCAGGCAGGTCCGGTTCGTTCTGCAGGCAAGCCAGGAGCGTTTCGCCCGCCGCTTGCAGCGGTGCAAAGGCGGGCCCTGCCCTGTGAACCTGTTCAGGTGCGATCAGTGCGACCATTTGCAACACGCCTTCGAGATCGTGGGCGGCCCGCCGGGTGTCCACGAGCAGGCGCCGTGCGGCGGACATGCCGGCTTCGGCCTCATGGTGACCATCGACGGCAGGCGCAGCGGCCTGCGGCTGCCGTGGTATGTGCACGTGCGGCGCCAGCGCCGCGAACACCTGGGGATCGCTCCTGCCGATCCACGCCGCCGCGAGTGCGCGATGCAGGCCATGTTTCGACAACCCCAGTTTCCCGAAGGCGGGCAATGCCAGATCGGGCGCTGCCTGGACCAGCGCCGCTGCCAGCAGGAAGCCATAAGGCGCAGGCCAGTCATCGCCCAGCTTGTCGTCGGCGTACTTCCATGCACGCTGCCACTGGGCCGGATGCGCCTGCACAAACGACAGCAATACACGCACGATGACATCGCGCGGGCAGAGGATCGCATGCTCGCCACCGATCCAGGCGCCGAATGCAGGCATCGCGGCGGCCAGCGCGATCGCCTGGTCGACATCGTGCGTGGCGCACCCCTCGGCGAACGCAACGAGCGCCTCCTCGTCTGCGGCCACTTCCCATGCTGCGGCCAGGGCTTCCGGCAAGCTGGCGAGCCCGCGGCAGGCGGGCGCCGATAATGAAGGCATGTTCCCGGCAAATGGGGCTTCCCCCAGCAATGCCAGTGCCCGCGCGGGATGCTGCCGTGCGAGAACGTCGAGCACGGCATGCAGCGGAAGCGCATCGCCTTCTTCCGCCGCTGCGCGGGCGAAGCCGATGGCCGCCTCGACTTCGCCGATTTCCACGAGACTGGTTGCATAGCCGGCGCGCTGGCCGCTGCCGCTGTGCGAATTATCGTGGCCGGCAGCTTCCTGGTGCAGTGCCAGCGCGGACGCCTCGGCAACCCTGCCCATCGCCGCCAGCAGGATCGTCGAGGACGATGCCGCATGGGTGCCCGCCTTGTCCTGCCAGAGCGCGAGCAGCACCGTCAACATCAGGCACCGGTCCACCGCGCCATGCGCCGCAGCGGCGAACAACATGCGCCTGAAGTCGCCGGCGATCTCCTGCGCCGTTGCGCCCCGGGCCCGCCGGGCGGCGAGAAAGTCGGCAGTGAGCACGCGGTCGAATGCCGTGAACATTCCCGGCCCCTCTCTGGCCACCAGGTGGCTGACAACATGGGTCAGCCCGTAACCGGACGCTTCGCGCCAGTGGGCCGCACGCCAGATCCAGCGGAGGATCCGTTCATGCTGCTCGGATTCCTGGCACCAGTATTCCTGGGCAGCGGATGGATCGAGCAGGAACTCGGCAAACGTGGCGTGGAACAGCTGCCATCCCGTATCGTCGCCACGCAGGAAAGCGCGCAACCGCCACAGGCGATCGCGCACCCGGCTTTCCGGCAGGCCGACGCAGGCCGCAAGGTCGGCATTGCCGAGTGGCGCCTTGGCTGTTGCCAATGTGCCCAGCAGTGGACCGCACTCGTCGGCCCAGGACTCCTTCAGGGACTGCGGCAGACGGTCCAGCGATGCGACGAAGTGCGCCGGCAGGCTCGATGGCAGGTCATCGAGGGCTTGAAGGTCGAGTACGCCGGTGCGCGATGCCAATGCCTCAGTGGCACAATGGGCCACCAGGAAGTTGTCTTGCACCCGCTCGCCCAGGGCGCTCAGGAAATTCCCGGGATCGAGCTGCGGCGCCAGGCGCTCAAGCAACCCCAGCTGCGATGCCCTCGAACGCAGGAAGCTGGCCAGTGAAGCGCTGCCGGCAGCGATCCTTGCAAGGTCGAGAAGGTCTGCGCCCCTGCCGGCAAGCTGTCGCGCAAACGACGTATTTGGCCGCGACGTGATCAACCAGCGCAGGCGCGGCGGCATGGTGCCGAGCGCAACGAGCAGGTCGGCGATGCCGGGGTCCGACGGCTCGTCCGGCGCATCGACGGCGACCAGCCAGGCTGGCCCCGGGCCTTCGAGAACCGCGTCGAGCGGTGCCATGACTTCATTGAGCGCTTCCGCTTGCGAGGAGGTCTGCAGTACGATCTCCTGGATGGCAACACCGATCGCCGATGGATTGACCGAGCAGCGGGCATCGATATGCACGTTCAGGGTAATGCCTTGCCCCGGCCTGCTGCGCTCGACCAGCGCCTGCGCATAACGTGG
>DASVVD010000259.1:0-1613 GCA_036386715.1 Pseudoduganella sp. | reverse complement strand
GATGCCGCCGACATGGACGTGCACGCCATCCACCAGGGCTACTTGCGCGGCATCCGGCGCGCCGGCGGACAGGTGGTGTGCGATGCCGAAGTGACGGCGCTGGAGCGCCGCGGCAGCACCTGGCGCGTTCAGGCCGGCGGCGCCAGCTACGAAGCGCCCGTGATCGGCAATGCGGCCGGCGCCTGGGCCGACGTGGTGGGCGCACTCGCCGGTTGCCGTTCCATCGGCCTGCAGCCGCGCCGCCGCTCGGCGTTCATCTTCGCGCCGCCGCCGGGCTGCGACGCATCGGACTGGCCCATGACCTACGGCGTCGCCGAGGACTGGTACTTCAAGCCCGACGCGGGCATGCTGCTCGGCTCTCCCGCCAATACCGACCCGGTGCCGCCGCACGACGTGCAGCCGGAAGAACTCGACATCGCGCTGGCCATCGATCGCATCGAACGCATGACGACGCTGGCGATCCGGCGCCCGACACGCACCTGGGCGGGGCTGCGCTCCTTCGTGCCCGACGGCGACCTGGTCGGCGGCTGGGATCCGCAGGTGCCGGGCTTCTTCTGGGTCGCCGCGCAGGGTGGCTACGGGATCCAGACCTCACCCGCCATGGGCGAGGGCTGCGCCGCCCTGATCCGCGGCGAGCAATTGCCGCAGCGGATCGCGGCTTTCGGCCTGACGCGCGAGATGCTGGCGCCGCGGCCTTGATCAGCGCCGCAGGTGCATCCAGCGCAGCGACGGATGGTCCCCGGGCAGCGCCTGCGCCAGGATCTCGTGGGCGAAGCGCAAGCCGCCTGCGCTGTTCGCGAACCACACCACCGCATCGCGGCTGCGGCGGCAAGCGACCACGTAGGCACGGAAGCCCGGGCTGTGGCCCCAGTGGAAAAAGCACTCGGTGGCCGGCTCGAGTCCCCAGCCAAGACCCCAGGCCACGTCGGGGTCGCGCGGCTGCAGGCCCTGCAGGTCCTCGGCGTTGCCGCCCGTGGGCGGGCGCACCACCGGCATGAACCAGATCTCGCGCGCGAGCGCCGACAGGCCGTGCCCGTCCAGCACCGCCTGCAGGAAACGCGCGTAGTCGCTGGCCGTGGTGTGCAACGACCACGACGCGTGCGGCTGTTCGACCCGGCGCTTGGCCTCGCCGTTGCCGTCCCAGTCGTGCCCGGCGGCATGGTTGGCGTCGAAGCGCGGCTGCCAGCGCAAGCTGGAGTCCTCCATGCCGAACGGCTGAAAGACGGCGCGCCGGGCGGTGTCTTCGATGCTTTCGCCCGTGGTGCGTTCCAGCGCGCGCTGCAGGTAGCCGAAGCCGGTGCTGGCATAGCTGAAGCGCGTGCCCGGCGCGAAGTAGGTCTTGAGCGGGGTGGCTTCGGTGACCAGGTTGGGCAGGCCGCAGGTGTGGCTGAGGACATGCCGGGCGGTGATCTCCAGCGCAGCCGCATCGCCGGGCACGAACTCGCCGCAGATCGCCGACAGCGGCTGGTCCAGGTCCAGCGCGCCGCGGTCCGCCAGCTGCAGCGCCAGGTAGGCGACCAACGGCTTGGTCAGCGAGGCGGCTTCGAAGACGGTGTGCTGGTCCACCGGCGCGGGGTCGTGGCCGCCGCGGCGGCCGAGCGCCAGCACCTCGG
>DASVVD010000258.1:0-7582 GCA_036386715.1 Pseudoduganella sp. | reverse complement strand
CAGCGTGCCCTGCGGGCCGCGCAGCAGCTCCAGCTGCTGCACGTCGAGCGCGTCGAACGCGGCCCTGCCGGGGCGGGCCAGGTACACGTTGTCGAGGTAGATGCCGACGCTGCCTTCCAGGCCGTCGCTGGCCGGGTTGTTGCCCAGGCCGCGCACCGCGAAGCTCAGCTGGCGGGCATGCACGTAATTGATGGTGGTGCTGGGCAGCAGCTGCTGCAGGTCCTGCACGCGGTAGGTGCGGGTGCCTTCGAGCGCGTCTTCGCCGAGCACCGTCATCGGCGTCGGCACGTTCTGCGAGCTTTCCACGCGGCGCCGTGTGGTGACGAGCACGGTTTGCAGTGCGCCGGCGAACTGTTCGGCTGAAGCGCCGGCCTGGGCGCCTTCGGCGGTAACGGCATCTTCGCCGGCGCCGGTTTCGGTGGTGGACACGGCCAGCGCGATGCCGGACGGTGCGCCAGCCGCGGCGGCCACCAGCGGGTTGGCCTGCGCGGTACCGGGATGCGCGGCGTACGCGGCAAGCAGCGCCAGCGTGAGCGCGGTCTGTTTGAATGGCTTGATCAAGATGTTCCCCTGTTTATTGTTGTGTGGGCATGGCGGCGCCCTGCCCGGTTGGCGGGCGCGCCTGGTGCATGTCTGGAGTGCGGCGCCGTACTGGCCGTCTGGCGCCGCCGGGTGTTACCTTTTGGCGACGGCGGGCGCCGGGACGGACACGGGCTGTTCGGCGCGCGGCGTGCCCTCGGGCACCCACTCGTACGGCACCGGCTGGGCGCGATACACCCAGTTGGTGTCGACCTGCTTGCCGTTGCCGCCCACGGCGGAGCTGCCGTAGTACGGGCTCACGTATTCCCATACGATGTCGCCCTGCCGCGTGATCTGGAAGAAGCGGCCGTTCATGCCTTCGTCGATCAGCGTGTTGCCGTTTGGCAGACGGCGCGCGCTGCTGATGAACGCGCTGTAGAAGCTCCATGCCGGCTGGCGCGAATCCACGGCCGTGTACTGCCACACGATCTGCTTCGTCACCGGGTCGATCTCCAGCACGCGCGAGTGCGGGAAGATGCCGGGGCTGACCTTCGGATAGCCGGCCTCGCCCTGGTTGTCGAACACCAGCAGGTTGCCGGCGCCCGGCAGGCCTTCGGGAATGATGTGCGCATCATGCTGGCCGATCAGCTGGTCGACCGGGCGCGGCACACTGGTGCCGGCGATGGCCGGGAAGTCCGGGCCCAGCGACCACACCACCTTGCCAGTCTTCCGGTCGATGATCGCGATGAAGTTCGCCTCGCGCGAATCGATCAGCACGTTGTCGGGAGCGAAGCGCTGGTCGCCCGCCTTGAACCATTTGTTGGGGCCGACCACGGCCATGTCGTTGATGTGCAGCCAGTCCACCGCCTGGGCGCCGTATTTCGGCTGCGCGGCCTTCACCAGCTTCAGCGATTCCGGCGAGAAGCCGAATTCGTCCAGGTGCTCGGAGGCAGTCCACTGCCAGGCGATCCTGCCGTCCGGCGTGACCTCGTAGATCACATCATCGAGCAGCGCTTTCGCCGCGAAGCCGGGCACCGCATGCACCTTGTTGGCCAGCACCAGCGTGTTGCCGTTGGCGAGCCGGCGCCAGTCATGGTGCTGCTTGGCGGCGCCGCCGGGCGCGCCGGCGGCATCGACCGAGGCCGAGGCATAGGCGTCCTGCGAGCCGGCGCCCCACTGCCACAGCACGTTGCCGTTCCAGTCCACTTCGCCGATCGACTTGTTGCCGAGGCCATTGCCGGCCGCCTGCACGCCGGGCAACTGCGCCAGTTGCAGCAGAACGTTGCCCTTCTTGCCCTTGCTCAGCGCGGGATCGAGCAGCAGCGGCGGAAAGCCTTCATACGGCCATTCTTTGACCGTGTTGCCGTTCATGTCGATCAGCCGGGTTTTCTTGTCCTGGCCGGTGAACAGGGTATAGCCGTTCCAGGCGCGGTCCGGCTCGTAGCGCGTCACGCCGGTGGGGTGCACGCTCGGTGCCGCGGCGGCCGGCAATGCCATCATCGCGCCACCCAGGGCCATGGCGGCAATCGCCAGGCGGCCCTTCGTGAAGGGGAATGGGATTGGCTGGCGGGGTACGGCGGTCATGAACGGCTCCTTTAGATGAGATCACTACAGATGAGTGACGCCATCATAAGGATGGGTTATGAAAGCTTCCACGAATACCTTTGCATAACGATATGAAGTGGTGCCATATATCGTTATCTGATTCACTGCTATTGCCCGGCCAGCCATGCGCGATAGCGCCTGGCCATCCATGCCGAGCGCAACTGGTCGACGGCCAGGGTCCACAGCGGCTGGTAGCGGGTGCCCTGATCGCGGCCGGCACCGAGCGTGCGGATGCGGCGGCGCACCAGCGCCAGCCGCGCCAGGCCGGCAAGGGTCTTGTCCTTCCAGGCGACGGCAGGCATGTGCGCGACGGCATCGCGGCCGGCCTGCCATTGCCGCGGCAGGTCCGGCATGGCCGCCAGCGCCGTGGCGATACCGGCCATGGCAACACCGCTGGCCAGCACCTGCTCGGCGACGGCGCGCCGGGCAATCCCGCCGGTGGTCATCACGGGCATGCGCGCCACGGCGGCAAGGTCGCGGGCAAAATCGAGGAAGTAGGCTTCGCGCGCCAGCGTGCGGCCGTCGGCGGTCACGCCCTGCATCGCCGGGCTTTCGTAGCTGCCGCCCGACAGTTCCACCAGGTCCACCGGCAGGTCGTTCAGCATGAGGACCACTTCCCTGGCATCGGCCTCGGAAAAGCCGCCGCGCTGGAAGTCGGCCGAATTGAGCTTGACGGCCACGCAGAACCCCGGCGAGACGCTGGCGCGCACCGCACGCACCACATCCAGCAACAATTTCGCCCGGCCGGCCAGGGTGCCGCCCCAGGCGTCGGTCCGCCGGTTGGCCAGCGGCGACAGGAACTGCGACAGCAGGTAACCGTGCGCGGCGTGGATCTGCACGCCGGTAAAGCCGGCCTGTTCTGCGGCATGCGCGGTGGCCGTGAAGCGCGCCACCACGTCGCCGATGTCGGCGGCCGTCATGGCCACCGGTTGGGCGAACAGCTTGCTGTGCTTGCCCAGGTCGAGCGCGACCGCCGACGGCGCCCAGGCCTGGCCGCCCATGTTCGCCATTACCTGGCGCCCCGGGTGATTGATCTGCATCCACGCGTGCGCGCCATGGCGCCGTGCCGCCTGCGCCCAGCGGCGGAACGGCTCGAGCGGCGTCGCCGCTTCCAGCACGATCGTGGCGGGCCCGGTCAGGGCGCGGCCGTCGACCATCACGTTGCCGGTAATGAGCAATCCGGCGCCCCCTTCGGCCCAGCGCTCGTAGAGACGATGGATGGCGGCGCCCGGCAACTGCCCGGCCTCCGCCATGTTTTCTTCGATGGCGGCCTTGGCCAGGCGGTTGGGAATGGTGGCGCCGTTGGGCAGCACGAGCGGGGTAAACAGCATGGACACCTCGGAAGGGACAGGAAGATGCGGTATCCTAAGCTTCAAGTCAACTTGAAGGTCAAGCCGAAAATGAAGATTGGTGAACTGGCCGCGCGCAGCGGCATGCCGGCATCGACGATCCGCTATTACGAGCAGGAAGGCCTGCTGCCCAGGGCCGGCCGCGGCGCGAACGGCTACCGGGTCTACCAGGAGTCGGCGCTGGAGCAGCTGAACCTGATCGACACGGGGCAAAAACTGGGTTTCACGCTCGACGCCATTCGCGCCGTGCTGAAACTGCAGGGCGCCGCGCTGCAGGACGGCCTGCTGCAAGGCCTGGACGCCCGCCTGGCGGAGATCGACGGCCTGATCGCCACGCTCGGCGCCCAGCGCCAGGCGCTGCTCGGTTCCCGGGAACGGCTGCAGGGTGCCTGGGCGCAGGGCCAGTGCCTGAACCGCACCGATCTCGCGCAAAAAAGCCAGCATTGCGACGGCGAGCCGGGGCCCGGCGCCATGCTGGCGCGGCAGGTTACGAACGCCTGACAAGACCGGCTACTATCCTGAGAGTAACAATGTTGTACACTGGGCCATTGCAACCGGCTGCTTTTGGCCAGGAGCGAACCTTGGATCACCACAACTATCATTCAGACCGGCTCCCAATGATAAGAACGTTACATGTGCTGTTAATTGCTGCTCTTGGCATTCCTGTCCTGTCGTTTGCCGGGAATGCCTCTGGCACGTGTGGTGGAACCAAGTTCGAAGTAGCGGTCGAGAATCAAGGTCACCCACTCGACAACGTCTATCGACTGTTAGCTAAGAGGCCAGGACAAGGCAAAGCAACTCAGGTTCATCTGTCGGACCTTGGTGGATGGTTTTTCGCTGCGTGCGTTTCAGATAAGCAGGGAGCACAAAGACTCCTCTACCAAGAGTCCTGTGGTGGATCTGCATGTGTCGAAGACAAGTACGGAATCGTTGACCCTCAAACACTAAAAACGCTACTGCTGCCACCAACCAAGAATGAAGGAAACTCAGCAATCGCGTCGCGCTTGCTGAACAAGAAGGTGCCGCATCTGCCCAGCGATAAGAGTTCGTTTTGTTGCGGCGTAGAAGATACTCATTGATCCTTGCACTCTCTGGCTTCGTCCGCTTTGGGTCGGTACCGGCCGATCGTGACAATCTGAGGATTTTTCCAACTGGCAGCTGGTATGCTCATGCCACAGGCCGGTTTCGGCCCAAAAGCGGTCCTTCGCTGATGTCGAACGGCCGAGATCGGCCAAAGATCGGCGAGAAACACTTCCGAAGAGCTGGCCTGCAGGCTTGCCAAAAAGACCACGTGATTACAACCATGAGCCAGCATGATCAATTTGCGTTGCACGTTGTCGTGCATGGAATCGACTCCGACACGTTCGAAGAATTAGCCATTCGCTTTGACTGTCGCCGAGGGGGTGTGAGACCGAAAGACGGAAGCAGGTATATCTCTATCCCGGTAACTCAGAAGCGGTTGAGTGATACCTTCCTTTGGATCAAATCGGAACTCAAAGGTTGCTATCGTGAGCTGTACTTAGGCGTCTCCGTTCATGCGAAGTTATCTTGGAGCGAGATCATCATCCCAGCAGAGATCGCTTTGCTAGCTGGTCAGTATCAGGCAACGATTAAGGTTCTGTTCAGCAGTTGATACCCATCGTCGGCTGTGGTGAAGAGGTCCGCAGCGGGGCGACAGCTGCCTGTCGTGACGGTTCGTGACTTTTCAGGTTCGGCGACCTGCTATGCTGCGGCGAACGGCCGAGTTCGGCCAAGAGCGGACGCTGCGATGTATGTTGGTTACACGTTTTCGACAGCTACCGATAACTCCCATTTTATGACTCCACATTTCCACTTCACGCTTGAGCCTGACTGGCGAACGGCACCGTTAGCATTCTGGGTTCATGTACCAGTAGCTGGGTCAGATACCGAGTGTGTCCCATCTGCGCCGGTGAAGGTATTGCATAAGGGGTTCATGGTTCTGCATGTTGACGCTGCCGATGTAGATCTGCAGTTCAGCTCCTTAGCACAGTTGGACCACTTCTAGAACTGTGTCGAGTAAGGAACGTCCGCTTCGGGGGCGGAAGCAGCCGGTCGTGACAGTCTGTGACTTTTTCAGTTCGGCAACCTGCTATGCTGACACGAACGGCCGAGTTCGGCCAAAAGCGGTCAATCGAACGAAACCAAACTGGGAGTTGGTCCGTTCCCGTAATTGCAGACTTACCAGAATCACTCATGGCAAATCGAACATACTTGATGGCTCACTCAAATGAGCGAGCAACGACAGCAGGCGTTGCTGAAGATACTTGTTTACTTGCCGCAAACCATCAGGTTCCGATTTTATGGCTTGCGCTTTTTGACGACTCAGATTTAACTTTTGTAGACGTGCCCTGCACCGATGAGGAAGGTAACGAAGTACTTGAGAGAATTCCTACCTTTTTCACATCCCTTGAAAAGGCGAGCGCTACCTATGGCTCTCGTCGAACTAACTTAGCGGCCGCGCTTGGAGCGGCGAGCGCTAACGTGCTACGCGAGTGGGAGGAGTTTCTTTCATCGGCCATCCTGCAATCAAGGCTTCAGATCGATCTCATCGAATTGTTAATGATGTATGACGATCCAGCAGATTTTCTTCTTGATGTCCGTGACTGGTCCGACGGGGTGGCATGCCAGTCAGGCCACGGCTGGCAAAGCTTATGTAGCCAAGCTCACCTGGATGATCCTGAAGTTAGCCGATACGGTCTACGCGGCTTCCCCTGGAATGCAAACATCAGGTGGTCCTAGCGTCGCCTCGTTTATCTTTTTGCGCGAATGTCCACTCTGGGGCGGGAGGAGCCTGTCGTGACATTCTGCGACTTTTCCGGTTCGGCGACCTGCTATGCTGCGGCGAACGGCCGAGTTCGGCCAACAGCGAACATTAGACCAGGACCTTGAAAGGACTTCAGTGACGAAGCTTTTAGCTTTTTGTGGTTTGTTTGCTTTTGCCTTACAGGCAGCGGCGCACCAACTCGACTGTGAAAATATCGGTACTCACTTGAACGACCTGGCCAGTGCGGACCAGCAAATCCGACAGGAATCGAACTTGCTTGAGCAAAACCCAAAATCCACTGCCGCCGAACGAAATGCCCTGCAACAGCGCTGGCGCACTATCGATATCGAAAACTTGAAGCAGTTCAAAGCAATCGTTGCAACCTGTGGCTGGCCAAAAACGAAGAAAGACAGTCACAGTGCTTGGTTGTTGTCCCAACATGCGGATAGTGACGTTGCCTTCCAACGCCTTGCAAAAGGGCTTCTCGAAACTTCTGTCAAAGCCGGTATCGCAGCACCTCGTGATCTTGCTTATCTTTCAGACCGCATCGCTGCCAACGAAGGTCGTTCGCAAGAGTACGGAACGCAATTTTCACAGTCGGATCGCTGTCATTTAGAACTTGATCCGATCGATAGTCGAGAACTGGTCAACCGTCGTCGCTTGGCTATCGGACTGCAAAGTCTTGAAGAATACGAGGCCGAAGGACGGAGGCGATTTATTCCGCCTGATTGTCTAAGCAAAACAAAGGAGTAGGCAAGCTAATGTCCGCTTCGAGGCGCAAGCTCCCGGTTGTGCCAATCCGTTACTTTTGCGATTCAGCAATCTCTATGCTCCGACGAACAGCCAAATCAGGCCCGGAGCAGTCGTCCGAGCATCCATCATTGAGGAATAACTTGAACCGGAACTACCACATCTGCTTTTACGAAACTGATAAAGCATATGGCTGCTTGTCGAATTTTTCGCGCCACGCTATCGAACTTGAAGGCGTGTCTTGGCCTACATCAGAGCATTACTTCCAAGCCCAAAAATTCACGAAGCAACCCGATATCGATGCTGTTTTGAAGGCACCAACCCCGTTCGTTGCTGCACAAATCGGCAGGGAACGCGATCGTTCGTTTCGGCAAGATTGGGAGGATATTCGTGACGAGGTGATGTTCCGTGTTTTGGTGGCCAAGTTCACTCAGCATGCAGACTTGAATGAAATTCTGCTGTCCACCCAGGGTGCCGGATTGGTCGAGCGTACTGGCAATGATCGCTATTGGGGCGACGGCGGCGACGGGACAGGTCGCAATATGCTCGGGCACCTGCTGGAAAACGTCAGGAC
>DASVVD010000257.1:0-2019 GCA_036386715.1 Pseudoduganella sp. | reverse complement strand
TGTTCGGCTGCAGCTGGCCGTTGACGTTGATGAGCGCCATCGACGTTGCCCTGGTTTCCGCGCCGCGCACGCCGACGTTGCCGCGCCAGCCGATGCCGCCCCAGTCGTAGTTGAAGTCGACCATGCCGTACAGCGCATCGATCTTTTCCTCGACCGCGCGGTTGGCCTGCGTCAGGTAGGCATACTGCGAACCGGGCACCTCGGCGCAGTGGCACTCGATATCGTAGATGGCACGCAGTTTGTCGAGATCCACCGCGGCCCACGACGACGGCACGTTCGCGCCCAGCCCCTTGCCGAAGCCCGAGACCTGCTGCGTGATGTCGGCCATCGTCGTGCCGGCCGGCAGTGCCAGGCCGTTGCCGCCCGAGGCGATCTCCACGTTGCTCCAGGTGTTCTTGCGGTTCGAGTAGCCGCCGCGCAGCGAGAGGTTGTCGTTGATCTCGAAAGTGCCGTTCAGCTCCGTCGTCTTCAGCTTGTTGCGCGTGTTCAGGTAGCGGCCCACGAACTGGCCGTGCAGCGTGCCGTCCGCCGACTGCGGCCCGAACGTGAAGCTGTTCGGGTTCGCCACGTCGATGCCGAAGTTCAGCGCCGGCACGTTGCGGTTGTTGCGGAAGTCGAACGAGAAGCCGTCCACGTTCGGCGAGTCGAACTGCACGGTGGCACGCATCGGCTCGTCCAGCTCCGAGTTCGAGGTGCCGTGCAGGAAGTTGACCTTGAAGCGGTCACTGAAGCGGTGGCCACCGGAGAAGACGTACTGCTTGAACGTGGTGGTATACACGTCGAGCAGGCCTTCGCTGCGCACGTCCACGCCGTTGAACTTGCCGTAGTCCCAGCTGCCGTTCTCGTTGAAATGGGCATCGACGATCGACGTCTGCGGCTTGCCGTTGGCCGTCTGCAGCGTGCGGCCGAACGAGATCGCCGAGACGTAGTTGTCGTAGCGCCTGTTCTCGAACTTGCCGTACATGAGGTCGAGGTTGACGTCGGTATCGGCCGAAGGCTTCCATTGCAGGGCGCCGGTGATGCCGGTGCGCTCGTAGTCGGTCATCGAGCGGCGGTAGCGCGGAATGCGCGGGTGGAAGGCGCCGGAGCCCGCCGCCGGGCTGGCGACCGTGCCGCCGTTGTTGTCGGTGCGGCCCATCACGTCGTTCCATGCCGCCAGGTTCGAGGTGCGTGGTTCGCCGAAGCCGCAATTGGCCGCGTCGATGCCCTTCACCGGGTTGCTGGCGGGATTCTGCGCCACGCCCACCGGCGAGCAGAAGCCGCCATCGGCGTTGGCCGACAGCAGGTCCACCGCCTCGTAGCCCTCTTCCAGCGCGCGGCGCTTCGACCAGGCGCCGGAGATCAGCGCGCCGACCTTGCCGTACGGCGTTTCCCAGCGGTCCGACAGCAGCGCGGTCACGCGCGGCTGGGTTTTCTTCGACAGGTCGTTGTAGTTTTCCTGCAGGCCGAAGCTGGCCGTGCGGCCCTTGAAATCGAACGGGCGGCCGGTGCGCAGGTCGACGGTGGCGCCCAGCGAGCCCTCTTCCACCGCCGCCTCGGAGGTCTTGCGCACTTCCAGGCTGTTGAACAGCTCGGACGCGAACACCGAGAAGTCGAAGCCGCGGCCGCGGTTGGTGCTGCCGTTGATGTCCGACGAGCCGGTGGCCGCCACGCCTTCGATGCCGTTGATGCGCACCCGCGTGAAGCCGGCGCTCAGGCCGCGCACCGTGATCTGCTTGCCTTCGCCGCCGTCGCCCCGCGCCAGCGCCACGCCGGGCACTCGCTGCAGCGATTCGGCCAGGTTCGCATCGGGGAACTTGGCGATATCTTCGGCCTTGATCACGTCGACGATGCCGTCGGATGCCTTCTTGGTGTTCAGTGCGCTGTTCAGGCTGGCCCTGAACCCCGTCACGACGACCACGTTCGGGTCCTGCGGTGCCCCACCCTGGCCTGGCGACGCCGGCGCTGGTGCCGCCACCGGTGCCGGCGTTGCCGCTTCCTGCGCATTGGCCTGCATTGCCAGCGTCGCTATCGCCAGCG
>DASVVD010000256.1:0-15779 GCA_036386715.1 Pseudoduganella sp. | reverse complement strand
ACGTGACGGTCGATGGCGTGACGATCCGCAACAACGAGGACGGCAAGGGCCCGTCGACGGACGGCATCGACATCGACTCGTCACGCAAGGTGCTGGTGGCGAACGCCGACATCGCCGTCAACGACGACGCGCTGGTGCTGAAAGCCGGCCGCGATGCCGACGGCCTGCGCGTGAACCGCCCCACCGAGGACGTGACGATCCGCGACGTGGTCGTGCGCGCCTCGAAAGGCGGCATCACGTTCGGCAGCGAGACGTCCGGCGGATTCCGCAACATCGAGGCCTACAACCTAACCTTCGACGAGAACACGCCGGTGGGCATCCTGTTCAAGTCGGCGCACACGCGTGGCGGCTGGGGCGAAAACCTGCGGCTGCACGACATCACCATGCACGGCACGCCGATCGTCATGCGCATCAACATGAACTGGAACCCGAACTACAGCTACGCCACCATCCCGGCGGACGTGAAGGACGTGCCGCCGCACTGGAAGGTGATGGCCACGCCGGTACCAAAGGACAAGGGCCTGGCGCACTTTCGCGACGTGAAGATCTGGAACATCAAGGCCAGCAACGCGAAGACCGCGTTCGAAGTGGCCGGCGTGGCCGAAGCGCCGCTGCAGCGCTTCCATTTCGACGGCATCGATATCGAAGCGAAGAGCGGCGGCTATATCCACGAGGCGCGCGACTGGCGCTTTACCAATACGAAGCTGCAGTTGCCGGCCAGTGCGCCGGTGGAGGTGGGCGAAGACAGCAGCGTGAGCGGCCTGCCTGCGGGCACGGTCGTGGTGCGCAACCCGGTGAAAAAAGGATGACCCGTTCAATGATCAAGCAACATTATCTTGCCGGCCTGCCGCTGCTGGCCGTTCTGACGAGCGCAAACGCCGTTCCCGCTTCGGCACCGGCTGCCGCGCCGATCGACCGCCAGGCCGTGGTCCAGCGCCATAACCCGCACCTGCGGGCCATCGACCCGATGGCGCCGCTCAGCGTGGGCAACGGCCGCTTTGCCTTCACCGCCGACGTGACAGGCCTGCAGACCCTGCCGGACCTTTACCATGGCAAGGGAACGCCGACCGAAACCGGCGCGCGCTGGTCGTGGCACGAAACCGCCAATCCGAACGGCTACAAGCTGTCGGACGTGAACCGCGAGTTCACCACTTGGGGCCGCACGGTGGGCTACCCTATGAATACGAAGACGCCGGCCGGCCAGTGGCTGCGCGAAAATCCGCACGTGCACCCGCTGCCGCAGATCGGCTTCGTACTGACCGGCAAAGGAGGAAACGGAAGCGCCCGTGCCCTGACGCCGGCCGACATCACCGGCGTCGACCAGCGCCTGGACATGTGGAAAGGCCGGCTAGACAGCCGCGTGCAGCTGCTGGGCCAGCCGGTGACCGTGAGCAGCGCCGTCAGCCCGGACAGCGACACGCTCGCGTTGCGCATCCGTTCGCCGCTGCTCGCCAGCGGGCGCGTGGCCGTGCGCATCGCCCTGCCCTACGGCTACAAGCCGGGCGACCACCACAATCCGCCGCTCGACTGGTCGCAGCCGGACGGGCACAGGACCAGGGTGCTGCAACAGACCGCCAACCGGCTCGTGGTGGAGCACACCCGCGACACCGCCCGCTATGCAATGACGCTGGCCAGCGCCGCCCCGCTCAGGATCACGCATCCGCAAACCCACGTGTTCGAGATCATGCCGAAGTCGGGCGAAACGCTGGAGCTGACGATCTCGTTCGCGCAGGACGGCATCGCGCCGGCGCCGGCAGTGGCCAGCGTGTTCGACACGAGCAGCGCGCACTGGGACAGGTTCTGGCGCAGCGGCGCGGCCGTCGACTTCGCCGGCAGTACCGACCCGCGCGCGGCCGAGCTGGAACGCCGTGTGGTGCTGTCGCAATACCTGACCGCGATCCAGCTGGGCGACGAGATGCCGGCCTCGGAGAGCGGTCTGACCACGTCCACCTGGTACGGCAAGCACCACACCGAGATGGTGTGGTGGCACACCGCCCATTTCGCGCTGTGGGGCCGCCCGGAATACACGGCGCGCACGCTCGCCTGGTTCCAGCGCACGCTGCCGGTGGCGCGCGCCGTGGCCGCCGAACGGGGCCTGAAAGGCGCGCGCTGGATGAAGATGACCGGACCGGGCGGCCGCGAAAGCCCGGGCGGCAACCCGCTGATCATCTGGAACCAGCCGCACCCGATCCACCTGGCCGAGCTGATGTACCGCGCCGACCCCACGCGCGAAACCCTGGAGCGCTACCGCGAACTGGTGTTCGACACCGCGCAGGGCATGGCCACGATGCTGAACTGGGACGACCAGGGCAAGCGCTACGTGCTCGGCCCGCCGATGTGGATCGCCCAGGAAATCTACGACCAGGGTACCAGCATGAACCCGGCCTATGAACTGAGCTACTGGGCCCGCGGCCTGGAGATCGCCCAGCAGTGGCGCGAGCGGCTCGGCATGCCGCGCGACGCGGACTGGGAGCAGCGCCGCACCCACCTCTCGGCACTGCCGCAGAAGGATGGCAAGTACGTGGCGCTGGAATCGCACCCGGACACCTGGGACAACGTCGACAGCCGCCACGACCACCCGTCGTTCCTGATGGCGCTGGGCCAGTTGCCGGGCGATGGCGTGGACCGCAAGGTCATGCGCAACACGCTCGACGCGGTGCTGGCGAAATGGGACTGGAACACCAAGATCTGGGGCTGGGACTACCCGATGATCGCCATGACGGCCGCCCGGCTGGACGCGCCGGCGCTGGCCGTGGGCGTGCTGCTCAAGTCCGACGGCCCGAACAACGGCTACACGGCGGCCGGCCACAACCCGAACAAAGGGCTGCCGGTCTACCTGCCGGGCAACGGCGCGCTGCTGGCCGCGGTGGCGATGATGGCCGGCGGCTGGGACGGCGCGCCGCGCGCCACGCCCGGGTTCCCGGCCGACGGCAGCTGGGTCGTGAAAGCCGAAGGCTTCAAGCCCCTGCCATGACATGGAAAGCAGAGACCAGATGACGACAACGACCAATTTGCTGCGCCGCCGCTTCCTGCGCGGCACCTCCGCGACGGGCGCGCTGCTGGCAGCCGGTGCCGTGCCGCTGGCCGCGGCGGCGGCGGCGGCAAAACCCGGCGCACCTGCCGATCCCTGGCAGCGCGCGCAGCAGGTCATCGACCGCTGCTCGCGCCCGCTCGCCTTCCGCAACGAGGATTTCCCGATCACCGCGTTCGGCGCGAAGACCAGCGCGCTGGTGCCGGCGCAGTCGGTGTGGCGCACCGAGCGCAAGGACGTGATGACACCAGGCCCCGGTTCGCCCGACTGCTACCCGGCAATCGCCGCCGCCATCGCCGCCGCCAACCGCGCGGGCGGCGGCCGCGTGCTGGTCCCGGCCGGCAGCTGGTACTGCAAGGGCCCGATCGTGCTGCGCTCGAACGTGCACGTGCACCTGGCGGCCAACGCCCAGGTCTACTTCAGCGCCGATCCGGCCGATTACGCGAAGTACGGCGACATCGACTGCGGCAAGGCCGGCAAGCTGGTGCTGTCGCGCTGGCAGGGCAACGACCTGCTGAACTACTCGCCGCTGGTGTATGCCTATAACCAGTCCAACATCGCGCTGACCGGCGAAAACTGGACCAGCGTGCTCAATGGCCAGGCCGGCGTGCATGTCGATGCCGGCGCAGGACCATGGTGGGACTGGATCGACCGCAAGGGCGACAAGGTGAATGCCGGCAGCGTCAACCCGCTCAACCTGCCGCTTGAAACGGTGGCGCCGTCGCTGGCGCCGGAACAGCGCGCGCTGATCCAGGGCAGCCACCCGCGCTGGAACGGCGACACGCGCTACCTGCCGGCACTGTCCGAAGCCGGCGTGCCGGTCGCCAGGCGCATCTTCGGCATCGGCCATTTCCTGCGCCCGTGCATGATCGAACTGATCGGCTGCAGCGACGTGCTGCTGGAAGGCTACCAGGTGGTGGAGTCGCCGTTCTGGCTGCACCACCCTGTGAACTGCCGCAACCTGCGCATCAGCAAGGTCAATATGGAAAGCAAGGGGCCGAACAACGACGGGTTCGATCCCGAATCGTGCGACACCGTGCTGGTGGAGCACTGCACCTTCAATACCGGCGACGACTGCATCGCCATCAAGTCGGGCAAGAATCTCGACACGCAGTACGGCCCGACGCGCAACGTGGTGATCCAGGACAGCGTGATGAACAGCGGCCATGGCGGCGTGACGCTCGGCAGCGAAATGGCCGCCGGCATCGAGCACGTGTACGCGCAGCGCATCGACTTCCGCAACGCCCACTGGGCCAGCGACCCGCTGCGCAGCGCCATCCGCCTGAAGGCCAACATGAACCGCGGCGGCTTCCTGCGCCACCTGTACGTGCGCGACGTGACCGTGCCGAACGGCGTGGATGCGCGGGCCCGCAAGAGCGTGCCGCCCGATCCGGCCAATCCGTTCAAGGGCGTGGCGACCGGCAGCGGCGCCATCGTGACGATCGACTGCAACTATGCCGCCGGCGACGACGGCGTGCGCACCCGGCCCACCGCGGTATCGGACGTGCACATCTCGAACCTGCGCGCGCGCAACGTAAAAATGGCCGATGGCGAATTCTCCTGCTGGCAGGCCGTGCTGATCCTCGGCCCCGTCGCATCGAGCTTCAACGGGCCGGCAGGCACGCCGATCCCGCCGGTCTCGAACGTGACGATCACCGACTGCGACTTCGGCACGCCGCGCAACGGCGAGGAACCCTTGTACCTGCACAATGCGCGGGATGTCGTGCTGACCAACGTGACCATCGGCGGCAAGGTCGTCAACCGGAAGTTTTCAACGTGAAGGCGGAAATGCGGCGAAGCCTGTTCTTCGCGGCGGGCCTGGCGCTCGCCGCTGCGGTTGCTAGTGCTGGCACGGCCGCCCCACTGCCGCCGATTCGCGTGATCCTGGTGGGCGACTCCACCATCGCCACAGGCAACGGCTATGGCGACGCGCTGTGCGCGCGTTTCACGCCCGAAGTCACGTGCGTGAACCTGGCGGCCAACGGGCGCAGCTCGAAAAGCTTCCGGGCCGAAGGCCGCTGGGACAAGGTGCAGGCACTGCTGCGGGACGGCACCGGCTACAGCGCGCAGTACGTGCTGGTGCAGTTCGGCCACAACGACCAGCCGGGCAAGCGGCATGCGACCGATCTCGTGGCCGAGTTCCCGGCCAACATGGCGCGCTACGCGGCCGACGTGCGCGCGCTCGGCGGCGTGCCGGTGCTGGTCACGCCGCTGACGCGCCGCACCTTCAAGGGGCCGTACCTGCGCGACACGCTGGCGCCGTGGGGCGCGGCAACGCGCAAGGCGGCCGCGCAGGAGCACGTTGCGCTGCTGGATTTGAATACGGAGAGTGCCGAAGCCGTACAGGCGATGGGACCGGCCGAAGCCGATACGCTTGCCGTGGAGCCGGCGCCACTGCCCTCACCCGATGGAAAGAAGGTGAAGAACGCGTTCGACTGGACCCACCTCGGGCCGAAAGGCGCCGCGTTCTTCGGCGCGATGGTCGGCAAGGAACTGGCGCAGGCGGTGCCCGCCTTGGCGCCCTACATGAAGCCGCTCAGCGCGGGTAGGTAAAGCCGGTGCGGATATCCATCGGTGCGATCCGGTTGCCTTCGCGCACCATCAGCCGCTGGGGCGGTTCCACGCCGGCCAGCACGCGCGCGGCAACGGGCAGGCCTTCGCCCTTGCGCAACAGCGCGTCGCAGCGCTCGTAGACGTTGGGGCACTCCGTGGCGGCGAGCAGCGCCTGCACCACGGGGATCTTCCACAGCTCCACGCCGCCGGCATTGAACTGGCAGATCAGGTAGCCGTCCTTGCCGCCGTAGCTGTGCACCAGCAGGCCCGGCAGGCCGTCCTTTTCGCCATCGACCAGCTGCACCAGCGCCTGCAGGTCCGCCGTGCGCAGCGCGGCGGCGCGCCGCGCGATGGCGGCCTGCACGCGCCGCTTCATCATGGCGTGATCGATCGGCTCGTCCTCGCGCAGGGTCCACACGCGGGCGGCGATCTGCGAGTTGGCGTTGTAGGCCGCGCGGGCCAGGAACTGGCGCGACGAGGACTGCACGATCGCCGTGGCGCCCGGCTTCCTGAGTTCCTGCGGCTTGCCGTCGACCTTCTCGATGGCGGAGGCGTAAATCCACGCGTCGCCGGCCAGCAGGCCTTTTTCCTTACCCTGTTTGATGGTGATGATGAGCATGTGCGGCTTTCGTATACAGGGTCGGGATGATACAGCAAGAGCCGGCGGGGCTTCGGTTGCGCTGCCCTGGCGACGGGCGAAAAAAAGGGCCGCACTCTGCAGTGCGACCCTTTTTCCTGAATCCTGGTGGGAAGTGCAAGTTTCGAACTTGCGACCCCTGCAGTGTGAATGCAGTGCTCTACCCCTGAGCTAACCTCCCGAAGAGGCATGATTATAGGGGAGACCATTACACAAGATCAAGCCCCTTTGCATGGAATCTTTATGGCCGGCATTCAAACGCCAGCCTGTCGCACCGCCCTGCCCAGGATCGCATGCAGCTCGTCGATATTCACCGGCTTGACCAGGTGGTGATCGAAGCCCGCCGCCGCCGTCTGCGCCCGGTCGTGTTCCTGCCCATACCCCGTGATGGCCACCAGCATCGCACCCGCCGTTTCCGGCCGGGCGCGCAGGCGCTGGGCCAGTTCGTTGCCATCCATGCCCGGCAGTCCGATATCGAGCAGGAAAACATGGGGAACCTCGTCCTTGCTGCGCGCCAGCGCAAGTGCGGCAAGTACAGCGGGCGCCTCGTGTGCGACCCGCACCTGGTGGCCGGCCGATTCGAGCACCATGGCCAGGATCGAGGCGGCGTCCACATTGTCGTCGACCACCATGATGCGCAGCGGGCCGTCGCGGCTGCCGGGCACCGGCCCGGCCACGCCGGTTTCCGCCGCCACGCCGGCTTCCTGCGCCAGGCGCGGCAGGCTTACGGTGAACGTGCTGCCCTTGCCCAGGCCAGGGCTGGCGCAGGTGACCGTGCCGCCGTGCAGGTGTACCAGGCTTTTCACCAGCGCCAGCCCCAGCCCGAGGCCGCCCAGCGAGCGGTCGGAAGAACGCTCGGCCTGCGTAAACAGGTCGAATGCCCGAGCCGCGAGGGCGGGCACCATGCCGATGCCGTTATCGGTGACGTGGAACAGCACATGGTCCGGGCATGCACTGGTGTGCAGGCAGATATGGCCGCCCTCCGGCGTGTACTTGGCCGCGTTGTTGAGCAGGTTGGAAAAGACCTGCACCAGCCGGTTCCGGTCGCCCATCACGATCGGTGCCTCCGGCGCCAGCTCCAGCGCCAGGCGATGGCGGCGCGCACGGATCAGCGGCATCACCTGTTCGATCGCATCGGTGAGGATGCGGTGGATGTCGAGCCGCTTCATGTGCAGTTCCGCCAGGCCACGCGTCACGCGCGACACGTCGAGCAGGTCGTCCACCAGGCTGGTCATGTGGCGCACCTGGCGGCCGATGATCTGGCTGGTCTGCCGCACGCGGGCTTCGTCGACCTTGCCCAGCTGCAGCAGGTCGGCCGCAGCGCTGATGGGCGCCAGGGGGTTGCGCAGCTCATGGGCCAGCATGGCCAGGAATTCGTCCTTGCGACGGTCCGCCTCCCTGAGCTGTGCCTCGGTATTCTTGCGTGCCGTCACGTCGCGAAAGAACAGTGCCAGGCCATCCTCGAGCGCAGGATAGGCACGCACTTCCATCCAGATGTCCCCGCCCGCCAGCCGGTACGGAATGTCGATGGCGCCGGATTCCCGATCATCCTTCACATGCCGATAGAGCTTTTCCATCTGCGTGCCGAGCAGGTCGGGCCACAGTTCCCAATGGCTGCGGCCGGCAACGCTGTCGGCTGTCTGGTGTGTCAGGCGCAAACCCTCCGCATTCATGCGCACGATACGCCACTCACTGTCGAGCAACGCGAAGCCTTCGGCCATGTTGTCGAAGATATAGTCGCTCCGGTCGCGCTCGCGGCGCAGCTCGGACTGCGCACGAACGCTCTCCACCGTGGCCCAGGTGCGCTCCAGCATGTCCCCGGCCATGCCGATCTGTGCGCTCGTCCAGCGGTGCGCCGCCGAAGCGTGGGCGTTGAGTAGCACGCACAGGCGGCCTTTTTTCGCCAGGGGGATGGCCAGTACGGCGCGCACGCCCAGGGCCGCATAGGCGCCGGCGAATGGCGCGCAGCGCGTATCGGTGGCGGCATCGCTGACGATCAACGGGTTCCCCGCCCGGATGTCTTCGACCGCGAAGGTGCCGAAATCGTCCAGCTGCACCGTGACGCCGGCCATGGACGGCAGGCGGCCGTTCGTCCAGTCGCGTTCGATGCTGCCGGCCTCGCCGGCATCGTCGACCGTGAGATACACCACGCGATCCACGCCAAGGTATTCGCCGAGCAACGCGCTGGCGCTGGCGACGACTTCGCCGGGATCGGTCAGCGAGCGCACCAGGTCGCCCAGCCGCAACTGGAATTCGCGCCGGCGGCCGGACACCACGGCGGCGGTGCTGTCGCTGACGGGATTGAGGATGCCGATGACGTTGCCCTGGTCGTCAAAGACCGGCAACAACGAATGGCTGAAGTAGGCCGTTTCGGGCATGCCGTTGCGCACGATGGAGAATCGCACGTCGTTCAGCGTGCAGGCGTTGCCCGCCATCGCCTCGCGCAGGAACGGGGCGAATCCCTCCCTCACCTCTTCCCAGCTGTTCCAGAACGGCGTGGCCAGCGCCGAGGGGTGCTTGTCGGCGATCAGCCCGGCATAGGCATCGTTGTAGAAGCAGAGGCAATCCGGCCCCCAGAAAAAACCCATCGGTGCCGACGAGGCCAGCAACATGCCGATCGTGCGGCGAATGCCCGGCGGCCACCCGTCGGGGCAACCGAACGGAAAAATCGTCCAGTCACGGGCCCGCAGCAGCGCGCGCACCTCGCCCAGGCCGGCGAATATCGGCTGTCCAACAGCAAAATCGTCCATCTGCACATTCTGGCACGGGTGCACGGAAAGCCGGACACCATAGCGAATGGATATTTTCCGGATGGGGACTTCAGGCCACAGGCAAACCGGTACCGCCGATCGGCGTGGTTTCGAAGCGCTCGCCGAATCCGGCGATCAGCGGGCGCCCCGCCGCGAGTGCCTCTTTCACCGCCGGCAGGCCGAGCGAAGCCTTGTGGCTTTCCGGGCTGTCCCACGCCTCGGTGATCCACAGCGCATCGGCATCCGTCGGGTCGGTGGCGATGATGTAGCTCAGGCAGCCGGGCATGGCGCGCGTGGCCTTCAGCAGGATGGCGGCAAAGGCATCGCGCTGGCCGGGGTGGGTCCTGATTTTCCCAATGAGACCGTACATGGTGTCTGGTTCTTTCGATGGCGGCAAGGTCGACTGGCAGCCGGCCAGCGGCACGGCCGCAATGGCTGCTACGATGGTACGGCGTTTTCTCAGCATGGCATCAACCGGGTTGCTGGACGTCCGCGGACGGCCAGGATAGCGATCCCGAAGCTTAACGGTTCAGGCCCGCCGGAAAATACGCACATTGTCACAACAATACCCCCTGACGAGGAATATTAGCAATGCGATTAGTTATGCAAAGAAATTAAAATTGTGACATCATGCTTGACGCCTGCCTGTCGCAGGCTTCACGAGAAACAGTTCGCATCCCATGATTCCACCAGCCAGCCCAGCCGATCGCGCCAGCCCCGATGTGCGCTTCGGGGCACTATTCGAGCAGGCCCCCGTCAGCTTCCAAATCCTGGCGCCCGACGGGCGCACGCTGCGCGTCAACAAGGCATGGCAAAACCTGTGGCAGATCCACGACGGTTCGGCCTTGATGGCGCATGTGCTGAGTGCGGACTACAACGTGCTGCACGATCCCCAGCTCGTCGCAACCGGCATCGCGGCGTGCCTGCAGCGTGCAATTGACGGCGAATCCGTCGTCATCCCCGCCATCCGCTACGACGTTGCCGCGCTGGGCGGCAGCGGGCCGGCGCGCTGGGTGACGGCGCGCGCGCACCCGATCAAGGACGGCAGCGGCAACACCCTCGAAGTCATGCTGATGCATGAGGACATTACCGAGCGCGTGGAAAGCGAGACCGCCTTGCGCATTCGCGAAGAACGCTTCCGCTCCCTGGTGATGGCAAGCAGCCAGATCGTCTGGACCAATACGCCGGACGGCCGCGTGCTCGAGGATTCGCCTTCGTGGCGCGCGTTCACCGGCCAGACCTACGACGAATGGAAGGAGTTCGGCTGGCTGGACGCGTTGCACCCGGACGACCGCGCCGCTACCAGCACGCTGTGGGCCGCCTGCGTGGCCGCCCGGTCGGTATTCGAAACCCGCTACCGGCTGCGCCGCGTGGATGGCGACTACCGCTGGATGGCGGTCAGGGGGCTGCCGATCATGGACACGAACGGCGCCATCCGCGAATGGATCGGCGCCAATGCGGACATCCACGACGTGGTCACGGCGCAGGCCGACCTGGCCCGCATGTACGACTCGCTGCAGGAACAGGACCGCCGCAAGGACGAATTCCTGGCAATGCTCGCCCACGAGCTGCGCAACCCGCTGGCGCCGATCTCCGCGGCGGCCGAAGTGCTCAAGTGTGCCGGCGCCGACGAAGCGATGGTGAGCAAGGCCAGCGTGGTCATCAGCCGCCAGGTGCGCCATATGACCTCGCTGGTCGACGACCTGCTCGACGTGGCGCGCGTGACGCGCGGCCTGATCCAGCTCGAACGCGCGCCCGTGCAGGTGATGGACATCGTTGCCGGCGCCGTGGAACAGTCGCGGCCCCTGATCGACGCGCGCGACCATGCCTTGGCGATCGAAGCCGATGCCGATGGCGCGCAGGTGTTCGGCGACGCGCATCGCCTGGTGCAGGTGCTGGCCAACCTGTTGAACAACGCTGCCAAATACACGCCGCGCGGCGGGCGCATCGCGCTGGCGATCGCGTGCCGGGCGTCGGTGCTGACCATCGAGGTGCGCGACAACGGCATTGGCCTCGACAGCCGGCTGCTGCCGCGCGTGTTCGACCTGTTCACCCAGGCCGAGCGCTCGCCCGACCGCACCCAGGGCGGGCTGGGCATCGGCCTGGCCCTGGTGCGGCACATCGTCACCATGCATGGCGGCACGGTGCAGGTGCGCAGCGACGGGCCCGGCACGGGCAGCGTGTTTACAGTGACGCTTGATGCAGTGACGCTCGATGCAGTGGTGCCCGGTACAGCCAGCCGGTGATGCGGCTATGCGTCATGCATAACTATGCGCGGCTCTCCAGGCTTTGCGGCAGTTCTTCGGGCGGCACCGGCCGGAACAGGTAAAAACCCTGCAGTTCGTCGCAGCCCAGTGCCTGCAGGATGCGCAGCTGCTCACCGGTTTCCACGCCTTCCGCCACCACGCGCATGCCCAGCGAATGGGCCATGGTGATGATGGCCTGGAAAAACACATCGCCGTTTTCATCGACGCCCAGCCGGCTCGTGAACGACTTGTCGACCTTCAGGACATCGAAGGCCATGTTGTGCAGCATGGACAGCGACGAGTATCCCGTGCCGAAGTCGTCCACCAGCAGCTTGACGCCGAGGGCGTGGATGGCCTTCAAGTTGTCCGCCGTGCGCCGCGGGTCGACCACCATCGACGACTCGGTCAGTTCGATCTCGACGCATGACGCATCGATACCGTGGCGGAGCAGCGCGCCGGCAATGATCTCGCGGATGTCGCGCTCGTTGAACTGCCGGCTCGAGACGTTGATGGACACGGGAATGTCGCCATACACCCCGCCCGACCACCGTGCGATCTGTGCGCAGACCAGCTCGATCACCAGCTCGCCCAGGTGCAATATCAGGCCGGTCTCCTCGGCCAGGCCAATGAATTCATCGGGCCCGAGCGTGCCTTCGAGCGGGTGATTCCAGCGCACCAGGGCTTCCAGGCTCGTGACCTGGTTGCTCCTGCAGTCCACGCGCGCCTGGTAGTGCATGACGAATTCGTTGTTGGCAATGGCCGCGCGCAGCTCCTTTTCGCGGCGCGTGCGCTGGCGCATCGCATCGTAGAACGCCGTATCGAACAGGTGGTAGCGGTTCTTGCCGGACGTCTTGGCTTCGTACATGGCCAGGTCGGCATGCTGGTACAGCGCCTCCATGTCCCTGGCATCGCAGGGATACACGCTGATGCCGATCGACGTGCCCACCGCGGCGGTCCCCTTCGAGGTGCCGAACGGTGCCTGGAACGCCTTCAGGATGCGCTCGGCCACGTGTTCGGCCTCCTCCTGCTGCGCGAGCAGTTCGAGCACCACCACGAACTCGTCGCCGCCGAGCCGTATCACATGGTCGTTCGGCCGCACCGCCACCTTGAGGCGCCTGGCCACATGCTGCAGCACCTCGTCGCCCGCGCCGTGGCCGAAGGTATCGTTGACCATCTTAAAACCGTCGAGGTCCACGAAGAGCACCGCCAGTTTCGCGCCGGCCTTGTCCGCGCGTTCGAGCATGGCCGGCAGCTGGCGCCGGATCCAGCCCCGGTTCGGCAAGCCGGTCAGGGGATCCTCGTTGCCCCTGCGCTCCAGGTCGGCCATGTGCGATTTTTCCAGCGTGACATCGCGCACCGTGATCGCGAGCACGCCGTCCGACCTGACCACGCCCATGCGCAGGTGCCGCGGCCCGCTCCTGCTATCGGCTTCGATCTGGAAGTCTTCTTCCGCCGCCCCCTGCTCGAATGCCTTGTCCAGCAGGTCCTTCGTGGCTTGCGCCACTAGGCCGCCCTGCATGGCCAGCAACCGGGCACCGACCACCGACGGGCGCGATGAACCCAGCATGGCCGCGCCGCGTTCGTTGCAGTCGACGATGCCGTAATCGGCGATCGCCTGGCCTTTGCCGGGCACCGGCTCGCAGATGAAAAAGCCTTCCGTTCCGCCCTCCGTGGCCTTCCGGTAGGCGGCCTGCGACAGTTCGAGCTGCCGGCGTTCCCGGTGAAAACGGATCGACATCGTGGTGGCGATGATCACGAAGAGTGCCAGCACCAGGTTGGCCCCGGTCGCCACCTGGATGGCCTGCAGGCGCCGCTGGTCCAGGGCGGCCTGCGCATCGCTCTGGTCGGCCGCCGCGATGACCACGATCGGAAAACCGTCCACCCTGGCCCAGGAAATGAAGCGGTTGATGGAGTCGCCGAAATCCTTCCCCGACAGGTAGACGTTGCCTGCCGCCGTATCGAGTACGAAGCGCAGCGATGCCGGAATCAGCGGCGGCTGGTGCGCCCCCTGCTCGGTTCGAAATGCCCTGGAAGCGCCATCGATGCCGAACGATGCAACGAAGCCATGCTGGCCGAGAATGCCGCTGTCGTAGGGCGCAATCAGCGAATCGCTGTCGAGGGCCACCACCACCACGCCGATCAGCTTGCCTGAGGCGTCGAGGATCTTTCGCGAGAAGCGAACGAAATATCCGGCCTGCCCCGGCGATGTCCTGGGCTCGCCGATGAACAATGCATCGACGCCACTCCTGGTCTGTTCCGCGAAAAAGGGCAGACCGGCAACCTTGTCCAGTTCCTGCTCCGACCAGCCTGAAGGACTGTTCGTGAACAGCAGCTGGTGCTGCGGGCTGAAGACGGAAATATTCAGGATGGCCTTGTCCGGACCGATCACTTCGTCGAGTGTTTTCTGTTCGGGTTTGCCGCCGACGGCCTGCCAGTGCGAGCCGATCAGCACGAGCATCTGGTCGATCATCGTGAGGTCGCGCGACAGTTGCGCGGCCTGGTTGACCACGATCCTGGTCGCGGTTTCATAAGCCCGGCGTTCGAACCGGGTGCGCTCGGCATCGAGTACCTGGAAGAGATAGACCCAGCAGGTGCAGGCCACGACCAGGCCGAAGAACGGCCAGGCGAAGATCGGCAGGCTGGCTGCGCTCATGGCGCGCAGTGCGCGAGATTTGAGCGCAGGGCTCGCCATCTCGTCCATTTTATCTCCCCTGCGGCTTGTACGACGCCTGCGTATATGACGCTTTTCTTATATGACGCTTGCGCGCTCTTTCCCGGTCGAACCGGTAAAGCTCGACCATGGGTGAACGTCCAGCATACGCGAGTGGCTTGCAGCTCGCAAGTATTGACACAAGGCCACTTTGCCCTGATGAGAATTCCGGGCTGGCTGACGCGTTGCCAGGTCTTCGGCGACGGCACCGGCAGGTGCCGAATACCTGCGCAAAGTTGCGTGTCTAACAAACAAAAGGCAGCTTCGGAGGTAGTCTGTGCTTTCAGGCGCCTCCGGCTGCGATGGAAGGCGCCGCCCATACAGGATGAGAGTGCCATGAAAAAAAATTCCAGGGCCGCAAAAATCGGCGGCGCGCTTCTCGCGGCAATCATCGGATTGCTGATTCTCTTCGCGCTGTTCGACTGGAACATGCTGCGGCCCTACATCAACCGCAAGGTGTCCGAAACCACCGGGCGCGAGTTTGCCATCCGGGGCGACCTGGACGTGAAATTCCACCGCGGCCTCGACACGGAAAAGGGCTGGCGCCGCTACGTACCGCGGCCCTATGTCAGCGCGCAGGACATCCACATGAGCAATCCGTCGTGGAGTACCGTGGGCAAGGAAATGGCCGCGGCGAAACGGGTGGACGTCGGGTTCCGCATCCTGCCGCTGCTGGGCAAGGAATTCATCATTACCGACCTGCGCCTGGACAGGCCGCAAGTGGCGCTGCAGCGCCGCAAGGACGGCAGTAATTCCTGGACGCTGAAGGATAACGGCCCTTCCGAATGGACTGTCGATATCGGGCGCCTGGCCTTCTCGAGCGGCACGCTGCGCTACCTCGACCAGGCGATCGACCTGGACCTGCATGCCGACGCGAAATCGATCAACGGCAGCACCACGCCGGCCGCCAAGGGCGTGCAGCCCTACGGCCTGGCGTTCACCCTCGGCGGCAGCTACAACAAGGCGCCCGTTACGGGCGGCGGCAAGGCCGGCGCGGTCCTGACCCTCACCGATGCGGAAAGCACCTTCCCGATCGAAGCGAACGCCGATATCGGCGGCAACAAGATCAGCGTCGAAGGCGTCCTGAGCGATCCGAAATCGCTGTCCGGCATGGACCTGCAACTGAAGGTTTCCGGCGCCAGCATGGCCGACCTGTATCCGCTCACCGGTGTGCTGCTGCCGGCGACGCCGCCTTACTCCACGCATGGCCGCCTGCTCGGCAAGAAAAACGACGCGGATGCCTGGACGTTTACGTACGAGAAATTCACCGGCAAGGTCGGCGCCAGCGACATCGCCGGCACGCTGGCCTATACGCAGCGCAAGCCGCGGGCCCTGCTGCGCGGCGAACTGACCTCGCAACAGCTGCGCCTGGCGGACCTGGGCCCGTCCGTGGGGGCCGATACCGGCGCCGGCACGAAACAGGCGGGCAAGGTGAAGGCGCCGGCGCGCGGCAAGGCGCTTCCGGTCGACGAGTTCGATACCTCGAAATGGGGCGCGCTCGACGCCGACGTGAAATTCACGGGCAAGCGCATCGTGCGCGCCGGCGACATTCCGCTGCACGACCTGGTGATCGACCTGCACATGAAAGACAAGGTACTCAAGCTCACCCCGCTGAACTTCGGCATGGCGGGCGGCAGGATCTCGTCCAATATCTCGCTGGATGGCCGGCAGAAGCGCATCGCCGCGGAAGCCCGGGTGGCGGCGCGGCACCTGAAAATCCGCGAGCTGTTCCCGAAACTGGAATCGATGCGCGGCAGCTTCGGTGAAATCAACGGCGACGCGGCGCTGGCGGGCAAGGGCAACACGGTGGCCTCGTTGCTGGCCACCTCGACCGGCGAACTGAATGCCGTGG
>DASVVD010000255.1:0-5916 GCA_036386715.1 Pseudoduganella sp. | reverse complement strand
GCTCGACGCCGCGTGCGAACGCTGCCACGCCGCCTACTGGTATCCCAACGCCGAACAGCCGGCCTGGCCGGCGCCGTTGAAGAAGGCGCCGTAAGGACGCGGCATGTCGGGTGCTCATATTGCCAGCCCGCGCGCGGACAGGTGCGCCTGCAGGTGGTCCAGGAACGCCCGCACCTTCGGCGTCAGGCCCAGGTGGTCCGTCACGCAGGCGTAGAACTGCAAGGGTTCCGGCACGGCACGGGCGCCGGGACCTGCGCCCTCCTCGAACAGCGCAAGCAGTTCGCCCTGGTCGAGCAGCGGTTGGGCGACGAAGCTGGCCAGCCGCGTGATGCCGCCACCGTTGACCGCCATCCGTGCCAGGATGTCGATGTCGTCGCTGATGAGTGCTGCATTGAGCGGTGCATCGAAACGTACGCCGTCGCGGATGAAACCCCATGGCAGGAAGCGTCCATCGGTGGGGTAGCGCAGGACCAGGCAGGCGTGGTGCATCAGGTCTTCCGGCGAGGCTGGCCGGCCGGCGGCTTGTAGATATGCGGGCGAGGCGCAAATGACGAACGGCACCGCGGCGATCGGCCGCGCGACCAGCCGTTCCTCGAGCTGCGGCGCGATGCGGATGCTGACATCGATGCCTTCCTGCAGGTGGTTGACACGGCGATCCGTGCTCACCAGTTCGATCGTCAGGGCGCTGTAGCGGGCGCGGAACGACGGCAGGGCGGCTGCCAGCACGTGGCGGCCAAATGCGGCGGTCGTCGCGATGCGCAGGTGATCCTGCAAGTCCGTTCCCTTGCTGACCGCCTGCCTTGCCAGGTCCAGCTCGCGCGGAATGTGGCGAACCTTGCCGTAATACGCCGTGCCGGCTTCGGTCAGCGCCATGTGCCGGGTAGTGCGCGACAGCAGCCGCGTTTCCAGGTGCGCTTCGAGGCGGGCGATATTCTGGCTCACCGCGGCGGCGCTGATGCCCAGTGCTCGGGCCGCCGCGGCAATGCTGCCGCACTCCACCACCCGCACGAAGCTGTTGATTGCGCCGATAATGTTCACACACTCTCCCTGACTTGATTCGTAAATTCTACTTTATAAAGAACCAAGGCTGGATGCCTGTCGAGGCCGGCGCCAGGGTGGTAGCCTGTACCACTTCACGATGACGACGGAGATGCTCATGAACCACCAGCACCGGCAGTGGCACGCCTTGCGCCTGCCTCGAAGCCTCGGCCCCTATGTGTTCGCCCTCTACATGTCAACCATCATGGCATTCCTGATGTGCCTGATCATTACCTGGGCCGAATTCGGCCTCGGTGCGGATTACCTTGGGAAAGTGATGAATGCGTACCGTGTGGCGATGCCGGCCGCCTTCCTTTGCATCCTCGCGGTGCGCCCGCTGGTCGGGCGCCTGGTGACGCTGAGCGTGCGCGGGGAAGGGTAGCCGGTCTTGCGTTGCAAGGGAGGCGGTGCCTCCCTCGGGTTATAGCCGGTAGCTGACGCCGGCGTACAGGAAGCGGCCGGAGGCGCCGTTCGGGGCGATGAACGAGAACGGGTTGATGCCGGAAGAGCGGTTGGCGGTGAGGTATTTTTCCGGGTACCGGTTGAACACGTTCTGCACCACGAGGTCGAGCTTCCAGCGTTCGCCCAGCTTGTAGCCGATGCTCGTGTCGAGGTAGGTCTCGGGCGCGAACACCTGGTCGGTGTTGCCGTTGGCGGCGACCGAGCCGGCCACGTCGCCCACGTTGTAGCGGTACTTGCCGAAGCGCGTCACCGTGCCGTCCACGTTCCAGTTGCCGATCGCGTAGCGGGCACCGACCAGCAGCTTGTTCTTCGGCGTGCCCCATTCGGCGTCGCGCACCTTGGCGTTGCCGACGGCGAGCACCTGGACGCCGCCGATCGTCACGAAGCGCCGCACATTGTCGACTTTCGTGCGCAGCAGGCTGGCCGAGGCATGCAGGTCCAGCAGGCCACCACCGGCATGCAACTGGCTTTTGCCGATGATGTCCAGGCCGTCCGTGCGCGAGTTCCAGCCGTTCAGGTAGTACGAGGCCTGGGTGAAGCCGTTCAGCCCCGCCGCGTTAAATGCGGCGGTGACGGTGGAGCCCTGCAGCGTCTCGGTGGCGATGATCACGTCGTCCACCTTCAGCCGGTAGGCATCGATGGTGAGCGACGCGTTGCCGTCGCTGCGCAGCACGGCGCCGAACGAATACGTGCGCGATTTCTCCGGGTCGAGCGGGCGTGCGCCGAACGGCGCGGCCACCGGGTCGGCGGGCCGGAACTGGCGCGTCTGCCCCGGCGTGAGCGCGCCGCTGCCGCTATTGGACCAGTTGCTGGTGGTGCCCGTGCTCTGGGAGCCCAGCGCGGCCAGGCTCGGCGCGTGGAAGCCGGAACTCACCGTGCCGCGCACGGCGAACGATGGCGTGGCATCGAAGCGGCTGGTCAGCCGGAAGTTCGCGGTGCTGCCGAAATCGGAGTAATGCTCGTAGCGGCCGGTCGCGCCGAGCTGCCAGCGGCGCGTGAGCTGGGCATCGATGCCGGCGTAGGCGCCGGCCACGTTGCGCTCGATCGCGCCGGCATCCTGCGGTTTGATGCCGGACGTCGACGAGCCGCTGCCCGGAATGCGCGTGGTGTCGGCGGCATAGGGCGTGCCGGGGTACAGCGAACCCACGGTGCGGCCGGCCAGCGGGCCGCCCGAGTAGCCGTCCGGATCGCCCAGGTCGCCGGTGCGCCAGCGCTCGTGGCGGCCCGTCAGGCCGGCCGAGAGGGCAAGCGAATCGGTCCACGAGGTGGCCAGCTGGCGCACATAATCGGCGGTCAGGCTGGTCGTGTCGCTCTTCCAGGAGCCCAGGTAGAAGTGCGTCTTCGTGGCGGCGCCATAGGCGGGGTTGGCCGTGCTGTAGGTATCGCGCGCGGTCTCGTTGTAGCCCAGGCTCACCGCCACGTCGAGCTTGCCGAACGATTCGGTCTCGTAGCGCAGGCCGGCCGCCGCGGCGCCGTCGCGGGCGCGATAGTCCATCCACGGCTGGTAGCCGTCCGGGTAGATCGCCAGGACGTCGTTCTCGCCCAGCTTCGTGCCGTCCGTCACCGTCGCATTGCCGGTGACGGCCTTGACCACCCGTTCAGGGTTGACGAAGTTCGAGCTCGATTTCCAGGAACCGTTGATCCAGCCGTAGGCCACCAGGCCGGCGGACAGCGCCACCTCGCCATTGGCCAGCGCGCTCCAGTTGCTGCGCTCTGCCTGGCCCCAGGTACCGTAGTCCTTGTCGAAGGACGCGTTGCGCGGGTCGCCGTTCGGGAACAACTGGCGCCAGTCCGCCTCGGCGCGGTCGACCTGGGTGTTTTTCAGCCGGTCGAGCGACAGCGTGAGGAAGCCATCCTGGCCCAGCCGGAAGCCTTTCCAGGCATTGACGGCCGTGGTATGCCCGCCGCCATCGCTGTAGCCGCCGCCGTGGACAGCGGCTTCGCCGCCGCTGGCACTCTCGCGCAGCACGATGTTGACGACGCCGGCGATGGCGTCCGAGCCATACTGCGCCGCGGCGCCGTCGCGCAGCACTTCGATGCGGCTGACGGCCGACAGCGGAATGGTGTTGAGGTCGACGACCGTGGAGGCGGGCCACGGATCGGTGCCGGACAACTGCGCGGCCGTGTGCCGGCGCTTGCCGTTGACGAGCACCAGCGTGTAGGCCGGGCTGACGCCGCGCAGCGATGCCGAGCGCACGCCCTGGCCCTTGACGGCGTTCTGTCCCTGCGGGAAGTTGAAGGACGGGTGCAGCTGCGCCAGCGCCTGGTTCAGCGACACGGCGCCGGTTTCCTTCAGCTGCTGCGGCGTGATGACGTCGACCGGCGCGGAGCTCGACAGCACGGTGGCGTCATGGCGTGCCGATCCCAGCACGACGATGCTGTCGATCTGGCCTTCGGGCGCGATGGCGGCCGGGTCGGGGCCGGGGCCCTGCTGTGCCAGCGCCGTGCCAAAGGCGCCGGCCAGCAGGGCGGCCAGTACCGTGCGGCGTGGGTAAATGCGTGTTGACATGATGGTGTTCACTTCGTGTTGATGATGACAGTGGCGGATCGCGCCGGCCCGCGACAGGGCCGGCGGAAAGCGTGGCTTACTGCAGGCGGGCCTGCACCTGCGCGAGGCCGGCCTGGGCGCAGGCTTCGTCGTTCTCGCTGCCGCGCGCGCCGCCCACGCCAATGGCGCCGATCAGTTGCCCGCCGACCAGGACAGGCAGGCCGCCGGCACGGCCGTTCCAGGCCGGGTTGCCCTTCAGTTGCGCATCGAACGCGGCATCTTCCGATGCGCGCTTGCCGACCGCGCTGGTGGGTTGCCTGAAGTTCAGCGAGGTGCGCGCCTTGGCGGTGCTCGAATTCACGCCGCGTTCATGCGCGCCATCGGCGGCCAGCAGCGCTTTCAGCACGCCGGCCGAATCGACCACGCTGACGCTGACATTGAAGCCCTTTGCGCGGCACGCATCGATGGCGGCCTGCGCTGCCTCATTGGCCAGCGCGAGCGCAGGGCCACGCGCCGGTGGCGGTGGCGGTGGCGGGGTAGCGGCAGGTGGCGTGGCGGCCTGCGCCAGCGCGAACGCGGGCGCCGCCAGCAGCAGGGTCAACAGAGATCGCATGGATACATCCTCATTTCTTGGCGGGCGTAACGGCCACGTGGCCGAAGCCGATATTGTTCTCGGTGCAGATGCGCTCGTCGCGCTCGATCACGCGCCGGCCCTTGTCGTCGTGGTTCAGCGCCACTTCGTAGTGCCAGCCGTCGATCGCGTCGCCCTCGGTGCGGCGCTTGTTCGGGATCGTGGCGGTCCACTTGCGCGTGTACACCGTGGGGTCGTCGAACGTGGCCACGTAGTTGTAGGCCTTGCTGTCGTTGGCGAAAATGTAGCGCTCGGTGATGTGGGCGTTCTCGCTGGCGAATTCGCCGGTGCGGCCGAACAGCGCCTTGCCGTTGCTGTTGGTCACATCCACTACCAGCGTGTTGCCCTCCCAGTGGCCGCGCGAGTCGGCGTTCCACAGCTTGATGTTCGCCGGCAGGTGCGGCTTGTCGTCGAGGTGGATGATGCGCGTGCCCGAGTTGAACAGGAACAGCACGTAACCCGGGTACTGGCGGATCTCGTAGCCGTGCCAGATGAACGACTTGGGCACCCCGGCCGGCGCACAGCGCGCCAGCGGCTCGATATAGCGCGGCTCGGTGGGGTTGTGGAAGTTCTTCAGGAAGTCTTCCTGCGCCGCCCTGGCCCATGGCTGGAACGGCACCTGGCCATCGGCCGGATCGGTCACGCGGCTCGGTGCGCGCTGGTCGCGTGGCGGCAGCACGCGGCGCGGCGGGTTCGGATCGCCGGGAATGCCGCCCTGCGGGTCGGTCCAGTTGTTGTGGTTGGCCACCGTGTTCGACCAGTGGCCTTCCACGTCGGGCTGGCCGTCCGGCAGGCGTTTGCCGGTCCACTTGCCGGATTTGACCTCCGCATACGCCGGCTCGAAGGCGATGCGTTCGGTGGTCGGCAGCGGTTTGTCCTTCGGTTCCGCGGCATGCGCGGACGGCAGCACGGCCCAGGCCAGCGCCACGGCGGCGGCGGCCGGCCACGCGGCGGCCAGCGCGGCTTTCAGGGTCGGGTTCATGGCTGGCCTCCTGCGGTTTTTGCTGCGGTCGCTTCGTTCGCTTGGTTCGCTCCATTCGCCTGGTTCGACCCGCCAGCGGCCGGTTGCGCCGCGGCGGGCGGTTTGGGCGGGTAGTGCGCGTCGTAGTCCAGCGTGAAGCGGTAGTCCTCGATCAGCTGGAAGTTCTTTTCGCGGTGGCGGTGCAGCAGTACGGCGATCGTCCACGGCCGGCTGAACACCTGCGGGTCCTCCAGCGTGGCGCGGTATTCGATCGTGTTCGGGTCCACGTACTTCCAGCGCTCGACGACGTGCAGTTCCTCGCAGTGGAAATTGCCG
>DASVVD010000254.1:0-1938 GCA_036386715.1 Pseudoduganella sp. | reverse complement strand
CGATGCCGCCGAACCGGGAGTGCCGGCACGGGCTTCATTGGCCTTGCCGGCACGGGCTTCGTTGGCACGGGGCTGGCTCGATGCTGCGGGAGTGTTGCGGGGGGGCTGCTTGATGGCTTCAGACATTGTTTTTACAAGGTTTTGCTGCGAGTTTTACGACGAATGCCGCGCAGCGAATTATAATGCGGCGCATGGAAAACCCTGTCGAATTCGTCCAGTGGCTGCGCTCCGTCGCGCCCTATATCCACGCCTTCCGCGGCAAGACCTTCGTGGTGGCCTTTCCCGGCGAACTGGTGGCCGCCGGCGCCCTGCCCGTGCTGGCGCATGACCTGTCGCTGTTGCACGCGCTGGGCATCAAGGTCGTGGTCGTGTACGGCTCGCGGCCGCAGGTCGCCGAACAGCTCGCGCTGCGCAACGTCGAAGGCCGCTTCCACAACGGCCTGCGGGTGACCGATACCGCCGCGATGGAATGCGCCAAGGAAGCGGCCGGCGAGCTGCGCCTCGATATCGAGGCCGCGTTCAGCCAGGGCCTGCCGAACACGCCGATGTCGAACGCGGCGATCCGTGTCATTTCCGGCAACTTCGTCACGGCCCGCCCGCTCGGCGTCATCGACGGCGTGGACCTGGAACTGACCGGCGTCACCCGCAAGGTCGATGCCGAAACGATCCACTCGATCCTGGCCACCGGCGGCGTGATCCTGCTGTCGCCGCTGGGTTTCTCGCCCACCGGCGAGGCCTTCAACCTGACGATGGAAGACGTGGCCGTGTCCGCCGCCGTGGCGCTGCATGCGGACAAGCTGATCTTCATCACCGAGACCGAGATGCTGCGCGACCTGGCCGGCACGGAGATCCGCGAACTGTCGTCGCATCAGGCCGAGGCCGTGCTGCAGGCGAATTTCCTGTCGCCGGAAAGCGCATTCTACCTGCGCCATTGCGTGAAAGCCTGCAACAGCGGCGTGGACCGCTCGCATATCGTGCCGTTCGCCATGGACGGCTCGGCCATGCTGGAGCTGTTTACCCACGACGGCGTGGGCACGATGATCAGCCACGAAAACCTGGAAAGCCTGCGTCCTGCCACAATTGAGGACGTTGGCGGGATTATCAAGCTCATCGAACCACTGGAGGCGGACGGCACGCTCGTCAAGCGGGGCCGCGAGCTGATCGAGCGGGAGATCAATTATTTCTCCGTCATCGAACACGATGGCGTGATCTTCGGCTGCGCCGCGCTGTATCCGTTCCCGGAAGAGAAAATGGCCGAAATGGCATGCCTGACCGTCAACCCGGAGGTGCAGGCGCAGGGCGATGGCGAGCGGATCCTGAAGCACATGGAAAACCGCGCCCGCGCCTCCGGCATCACGAAGCTGTTCGTGCTCACCACCCGCACGGCGCACTGGTTCATCAAGCGCGGCTTCGTGCCCGCCAGCGTGGATGCGCTACCGAAGGACCGCCAGCGCATGTACAACTACCAGCGCAAGTCGCAGGTACTGGTGAAGACCCTGTAAGGGATTTGCCAATACGATTTACAATGCTGTTTTTTGCACACTGAGGAGCACCCGCGATGGCCCGTACCGTCCAATGCATCAAACTGAACAAGGAAGCCGAAGGCCTCGACTTCCCGCCGTATCCTGGCGAACTGGGCAAGAAGATCTATCAATCCGTGTCGAAAGAGGCCTGGGCGGCCTGGCTGAAGCACCAGACCATGCTGGTCAACGAAAACCGCCTGAACCTGGCCGACGTGCGCGCCCGCAAGTACCTGGCCGCGCAGATGGAAAAGCACTTCTTCGGCGAAGGCGCCGATGCCGCCGCCGGCTACGTGCCGCCACCGGCATAGGGGTCTGTCCCCGCTAAGTGGCGGCTTTCGAGCTGGCCTCTACCGCATCGAGGGGACTGACCCCGGTTTTTTGCAAGCGTTTCGATGCGCCAGCAAAAAACCGGGGT
>DASVVD010000253.1:0-2382 GCA_036386715.1 Pseudoduganella sp. | reverse complement strand
CCGATCATCGTCTGGTCCAGTGCCTGCGGCGCCGCGTAGCTGCGTGCATCGTTCATGCGGCCGCGCATGTAGGGATCGAGCGACAGGTAGCGGTTGCGGATCAGCAGCTGGCCATCCTGCAGGACAGGGATCGCCACCGTTTCGAGCCGGAAATGCTCCGGCAATACTTCGCCTTGGGGACGTGCCGCCAGCACGATTCTCTGATATGTATTCATTGCAGTCATTGCAGCAAAACCTTTCAGACGGCGGACACGCCGCCATCGATGGCGAGGACCTGGCCGGTGATGTGCCGCCCGGCGCGCGAGGCGAACAGCACGACCGCCCCTTTCAGGTCGTCGTCGCCGCCCAGCCGACCCAGCGGCGCATCGGCCGCCAGCCGCTCGCCCATGTCCGTTAACAAGCCTTGCGTCATCTTCGACGGGAAGAATCCCGGCGCGATCGCGTTCACGTTGATGCCGTAGGCACCCCATTCGCCGGCCAGCGTGCGCGTGAAATTCACGATCGCGCCTTTCGACGTGTTGTAGGCCAGCGTCTTCATCGTGCCCGGCGGGTTGCCCGCCAGCCCGGCGATCGACGCGATATTGACGATGCTGCCGCTGCGGCGCGGGATCATCGAGCGGCGGCCGATCGCCTGCGTGAGCAGGAACACGCCGCGCACGTTCAGGTTCATCACCTTGTCCCACGCCTCGAGCGGGGTGTCCTCGGCCGGTGCGGCCCAGCCGGCACCGGCGTTGTTGACCAGGATGTCGACGTGGCCCAGCCGCTCGATCGACGCCAGGGCCAGTGCATCGGCCGCCGCCGGGTCCGCCAGGTCGGCAACCACCGCGTGGGCCGTGATGCCCTGCGCCCGCAGCGCGGCCACGGCTTCATCGAGCCCGGCGGCCCGGCGCGCGCTGATCACGACGGCCGCGCCCTGCTCGCCGAGCGCCATCGCCATCTGCAGGCCGAGACCGCGCGAGCCGCCCGTGACCAGGGCAGTGCTGCCCTGCAGGCTGAACAACTCGCGCACGGCCGTCATCTCAGGCCTCGTAGTCCATGCACTGGCGCCCTTCGCGCACCGCGGCGATGAACGGTTTCAGCGCCACGTGCTGCGGGTGGTCGAGGTAGCCGTTCAGTGCAGCCCGGTCGGTGAATTCGGAATACAGCACCACGTCGTACGTGGCTTCCAGGCCGGGCTGGGCCAGCGCGACCTCGAACTTGCCCATGCCGGGCACGATGCCGATGCACGCATCGAGCAGTTCCTTTATCTTGCGCGCGTTGGTGGCGCGGTCGGCGCCTTCGGCTTCGTCCTTCAGTTTCCACATCACGATGTGCTTGATCATTCCTGCATCCTTGTTCGATTGCCAATCGGCGGAGGATACCACAGGGTGCCGCGCGGCGTGGGCGACCGGGCGCCGCATCGATACGCTTTTGCATGCCGTTGCGCCCGGCCGAACGTAAGCTTTGCGTAAGTTTCAAGCAAGCATGCAGTAAGGATTGGCGCCCAGACTCGGCATTGCCAACCCTATAACCGGGACCACCCGGGCGGCACAACCGATCACTGGAGACTGACATCATGGCTAGTACTTCTGGCACCGCGGATCCGCGCAAGCTGGGAAGCAAAGGCAAGTCGACACCGATGACCAAGGAGGAAAGGAAGGTCATCTTCGCTTCCTCGCTCGGCACCGTGTTCGAGTGGTATGACTTTTACCTGTACGGCTCGCTCGCCTCGATCATCGCCAAGCAGTTCTTCATCGGCGACCCGACCACCACGTTCATCTTTGCCCTGCTGGCGTTCGCCGCCGGCTTCATCGTGCGTCCGTTCGGCGCCGTCGTGTTCGGCCGCCTGGGCGACATGATCGGCCGCAAATACACCTTCCTCATCACCATCTTGCTGATGGGCCTGTCCACGTTCATCGTCGGCCTGCTGCCGGGCCATGCTTCGATCGGCATCGCCGCGCCGGTCGTCCTGGTCACGCTGCGCATCCTGCAGGGCCTGGCGCTGGGCGGCGAATACGGCGGCGCCGCCACCTATGTGGCCGAACATGCGCCGCAGGGCAAGCGCGGCCTGTTCACGTCGTGGATCCAGACCACCGCCACGATGGGCCTGTTCCTGTCGCTGCTGGTGATCCTGGCAACCCGCACCGCGGTCGGCGAGGAAGAGTTCCAGGCCTGGGGCTGGCGCATTCCGTTCCTGGTCTCGGTGCTGCTGCTGGGGATTTCGGTGTGGATCCGGATGTCGATGGCGGAGTCGCCCGCCTTTGCCAAGATGAAGGCCGAAGGCAAGACCTCGAAAGCCCCGCTGTCGGAAGCCTTCCTCAAGCCAAAGAACGCCAAGGTCGCCTTCCTGGCGCTGGCCGGCCTGACCATGGGCCAGGCAGTGGTCTGGTACACCGGCCAGTT
>DASVVD010000252.1:0-2316 GCA_036386715.1 Pseudoduganella sp. | reverse complement strand
TGCGCACCTCGTCGCCGGCGCCCACCTGCTTGGCGCGCTTGGCGCGGTCGCCGTTGACCTCCACCTTGCCGCCCTCGATCGCGTCGGCCGCGAGGGAGCGCGTCTTGAAGAAGCGCGCGGCCCACAGCCACTTGTCGATCCTTACATTGTCCATCAGGCGTATTTTCCCGGTGCAAAAATGCGCATCAGCGTGCGGTACACCACGTAGGCGATCTCGTAGCCGATGCGGCGGAAGCGGCCGACGTGTTCGAATTCGTGCTGGTGGACTTCCACGCCTTCCGCGATCGCCACCTGGATTTCTCCGCGCAGGCGCTTGGCAAAGGCGGCGTCCTTGATCACGACATTCGCTTCCTGGTTCAAAAACAGGCTCAACCCGTCCACGTTGGAAGAGCCGACCGTGGCCCATTCATCGTCGATCACGGCCACCTTCGCGTGGAGCTGGGTCTTGTGGTATTCCACCAGCCGCACGCCGGAGGCAAGCAGCTTCGGGTAGAACGAGTGCGCCACGGCATCCTGCAGCCAGTGTTCGCCCACGCCGATCAGCAGGATCACCTCCACGCCGCGCTGCGCGGTCTGCGACAGCGCGCGCCGGAACTTGCGGCCCGGCGCAAAATACGGGTTTGCCAGCAGCACGCTTTTCCTGGCGCGGCCGAGTGCCTGCAGGTAGGCTTTCTGGATGGTGTGGCGGTTGCGCAGGTTGTCGCGCACCACGAAGCCGGCCTGTACGGTGGCACTCGCTTCCACGGCGGCCTTGTTGGCGCGCCGGGTTTCGTTGTACAGGCCGATCCGCTCGGCCAGCGGCATCCTGCCCAGGCGCCGCCACTGGGCCACGGCTTCGCGGTGGATGGCCGCCACCAGCGGCCCTTTCACGGCCACCGCGAAATCCCAGCGCGGCGCGGCCAGGCTGATATCGTGGTTGTAGTCGCAGAACATGTCGTCGTTGATGTTGATGCCGCCCACGAAGGCGATGCAGCGGTCGACGACGCAGATCTTGCGGTGCGTGCGCGTGACGCCGCGCTTGAACCACGGGTTGAAGATGCGGTGCTCGACACCCGCCTCGAGCAGCTGGGCGTGCATCCGCTTGACCCGCGCGGCGCCGGTGCCGAACCAGTCGGTGATCATGCGCACCGCTACGCCCCGCCTGGCCGCCTGCATCAGCGCGGCCAGCACGGCCTGCCCGGTTTCATCGTCCGCGAAGATATACGTCTCGAAATAGACGTCGTACTGCGCGGCATCGATCGCTTCCATCAGTGCAGGGAAGAATTCGGTGCCGCAGTGCAGGAGCTTGACTTCGTTGTCGGCGATGAAATCGACGGATCGCATAACGCTATAGCAGTTTCAGGGTAGCGACGAGCGGGGCATGGTCCGACAATTTTGCCCAGATCGGGCCATGCAGGACTTGCGCCGATTCTACCTTGAAGCCGCGAACGTAGATACGATCCAGGCGGAAGAAAGGCAAGGCGGAGGGAAAGGTACGGGCCGGACGAAGCGCCGACTGCCGCCGCGCCAGGGTACGGACCAGGTCGCCCACGCTGGAGCCCGTGCCGAGTTCGTCGAACACCTCGACCACGCCCAGCGCCTTGCGCAGCTTGGCGCTCAGTGTATTGCGCCAGTCATTGAAATCGCCGGCGATGATCACCGGCTCGTTATTGGGTGCGGACAGCTTGACCGCTTCGATCAGCGCCTCGACCTGGCGCACGCGGCTGCGTTCGAACAGGCCGAGGTGGATCACGAAGCAATGCACATTGCCTTCCGGCGTTTCGACCACCGAATGCAGGATGCCGCGCGCTTCATAGGCATGGTCGGAAACATCGGTGTTGGTCCATTTCGCGATCGGGTAGGATGACAGCAATGCGTTGCCATGGTGGCCATGGTCGTATTGCGCATTCAGCCCATACACGGACTGGTGCGATTCGCCCGCGAAGAATTCGTGCTGGCTGCCGCCGGGCCAGTGCTTGGCACCGTGCCGTTCCTCGCCGAAGCGGGCGGCGATCCGGTCATGCTGGCCCTGTACCTCCTGCAGGAAGATCAGGTCGGCTTCGAATGCCGCTATGGCCTGTTTGAGGGCGAGTACCCGCGGCTTGCTGCGGTAGGAAACGCCCTTGTGGATATTATAGGTGGCGACTTTGATCTTCATGCAAGCCATTCTAGCGCCAACCGTGCTCTTTCATCATTGGCAATCGTGCGCGCGGGCACGATTGGAAGCCTGGTTGGCACGCAGCACGGCCAATCCGCCCAGTCTACTCCGGCGCCGGATTTCGTGTCGGGTTCGCGGCATTCGTGTGCCGGGCGCACATTAAATTGCTGCCGATAGCC
>DASVVD010000251.1:0-8090 GCA_036386715.1 Pseudoduganella sp. | reverse complement strand
AGCGTGCCGATGCCTAAGCGGCGGTAGGCGGGCGCGACATACAGGCCTTCGAGGAATGCCACGGGTGAGCTGCTGGTGCCGTTGACGTAATCCGTTCGCAGCGCGGCTTCAACGAAGCCTGCAGGCTGGTTGTCGGCATGGTAGGCAACCAGCTGGAAAAACCTGCCCGGGTGATCGAGGAAAAACTGCATTTCTGCCATATGCTCGGCCGGCAGCCCATCGGGCCAAAGTTCCTGCCGCAAGTCGAGCCAGCCGTCCTGTCGGGTAGACGTGCATTGAACCAGCTTCATGATCGATCCTTCACGCGTTGCGAGCTCATCGACTGCCCAACTTCAGCTTACACCTACTGCCGTGAGGCATCAATCACTGGCGCTGCGTTTCGTCATGGTGTCGCATCCCGACCATCCCCGTTACCGGTTCGGGCCGCCTGTCCGGTAGCGAACCGGCGACGTCGGTGCAGGGGGAGCAGGGCGCGGCGTATCCGGCAGCATTCAGCGGTCCAGCGTTACGCCCATCAATCCAATGACGACATCGTTGGCCAGCGCGCGCACCGTCACGCTTTGCAGGGTCTTCGAGCGGTCCAGCGGCACCTGCAGCACCGTGGCGGCGCCGCCGTCGATGGTTTCGCGGCTGGCGTGCCTGAACGTGGCCGGATCTGGCACGTTTGCCATGGCCGACTTGAGGTCCACGCGCACCGGCAGCGTGCCGCACAGCGGGAACTGGTAGTCGTCGGTGAAGTAGTCGCGCTCGATTGGCCACCAGTTGTCCGGGTTGCGCAGCGGCGTGCGTGCCCTGGTGCCGTCGGCGTAGGTCACCATGATCTCGCCGTTGTCGATGCGGCTCTGCATGTGATTGGTGGAGCCGGCCATCAGCAGGAACGCGCGCCCGGCCTGGCCGGCCAGGGGTACCGTGGTGGCACGCGGGTAGTTGTCCCACTGCGACGCAAAGGCCACATTCGGTCCGGTGGCCGGCGTGGCGAACGACAGCCCATTCGGCAGCCGCAGCGTGCCGCCGAGCGCGCGCAGGCCGGCATCGTCGACGACCGGCAATTCATTCACATGGCCGGCCCAGGCGCCAGCGCCTTGCGCCGGCAAGGCCAGCGTGACATGCGGCGAGCGCGGCGACAGGTATTTGAAGGGCTTGAAAAGTTCCGTGACACTGTCGTTGAACGCCAGGGTCGCATGTTCCGAACGCACCCGCGCCCCGGCCGTCCAGCCCGGGCCTTCGAGCGTGCAGACCGGCGCCGCTGCCTGCAGCTGTGCCGGCGACGCGGCGCGCCACCAGCTGAAATCACCCTGGCGCATTTTCGTGAAACCATCCTGCGCAGGGCCGTTGTCCGGGGTGGCACGGGCTTCGTCGATGGCGTCGCCGTTCCAGGCAATGTCGATTTTTGTCGCGCCATGCAGCGGTACATCGACACGCAATCGTGGCGCGCTCACCGCATCGGTTTCGGCCTGCCAGCGGGCCGGCTTGCCGTCCACCGTCACGCTCGAGACCTTGCTGGCGCGGGCGGGCACCTGCAGCGCCAGCCGCTGGAAGCGCTGCCCATGCTCGCTGACCTGCCAGGTATCGCGGTTGCCTTCGCGGCGGTAAGCCACGCCGACGTCGGGATGGTCGAGGCGCGCATGCTGCCAGTCCGCCGGGAAGCCGGGCCGCACCGTCAGCACGCCGGCCAGCGCGTCGGGCCGCACGCCGAACAGCCCTTCGACCAGCGCGCGCGACATCACGCCCGAGCCGTCGGCGAAATCGCGCTGCGATTCGCGGCGGTACACGTCGAGGTAGTTCATGCTGCCGATATTGCCGGGCGTGACGCCCATGTACAGGCTGGCCAGCAGCGCGCCTTTGGTGAGCGCAAAGGCGGTGTCGGCGCGGCCGGCCTGCCAGTAGGCCAGCGCTGTATGCAGGTTCTCGGACATCACCACGTTGTTGATCGACCAGGAGTACGGCATCCAGTCGGTGGTGGGCAGCACCGCATACGGGCGGTCGGCCGGCACACCGGGGCCGCGCACGGGAATCGGGCGCAGGTGGCGGTCCAGGTCGGCGGCCATGCGCGCCGCTTCGAACGGCGTGGGCACCCGCGAATCGAGCGTGTGATAGAAGGTCCACAGCGCGTAGCTCGGGTGCAGCTGGCCGCCGCCGAGCGCATCGCGGTATTCGCCGAACGCGCCGCGCTCCGGCATCCACAGCTGCTCGCGCATCCCGCGATGGATCGCCGCCGCTTCCGCCTCGTAGGGCGCCGGGTCCTTGCCGATGAGCCTGGCGATGCGCGCGGCCATGGCGTTATGCCAGGCATTGTAGGCGGTGGTGTGGGTAACGCCACCGCCGTTGTAGAACAGGTCGTCGCTGGCCCAGATGGCGGCGTAGGCGTCGTACAGCGGCAGTTTCGACGGGCCGAATTCGCGGCGGAACAGCCGGCGCTCCCAGGCCAGGTGGCGCTCCAGCACCGGCCACACGGCCCGCGCATACTCCACATCGCCGGTCCACAACAGGTGGCGCAACAAGGCATCGACGAAGCCGATGTTCATGTCGTAGTGCGACTTGCTGAGGTCACCGTTCGAGTGCAGGCCCGTCTCGTTGCGGGCGAGGTTGGTGGCGCGCTCGGGCGGTGGCGGCGTGGCGGAGACGGGCGACGTGTCCTGGCGCGCCGTCCACGCCGCGGCGTTGCGGCGGAAGCGGTCGTGCCAGCCCAGCGCGTCCAGCGCATACGGGCCGCGCCAGCCCAGCAGCTTGGTGCGCCACGCCACGGCGCCGTGCATGATGGCCTGCTGGGTATGGTCCCACACCGCGTCGGCGGCCACGTTCAGCGCGCCCATTGCGGCGTTCAGGTAAGGGTCCGGCGTTTCGATGCGCACGTGGTTGCGCAACTGGGCGAAGTGGCGGGTGGCGTCGGCGAAGCGCCGTGCCAGTTCGGCGGGGGTAAATCGGGGCAGGAGCGCCTGCGGATTCTTCCTGTCGTCGGTGGCGCCCACGTCGCGGTATTCCTGCTGCTCGCGCGGCGCTTCGCGCGCCACCACTTGCAGCGCCAGGTGCACGGGTTGCTTGCCGAGCGGTAGCCGGCCGACGGCCACGTTTTCATCCACCCTGTCGGGTGATGCGAGCAGGTCGGGCAGTGCATTCCATTCGCTGGCGGCGGCTTGCCGTACCTGTGCCGGCACGCTGACTGTGGCGCTGATCGTGGCTTTCGGCGTGACGACGCTGAAACCCTGGCTGGAGACATCGAACCGGGCGCCGCGCGCGAGCGCCGGTGAAAACTGGAAGTATTCGCCGATCGGCACGCGCTCGGTACCGATGTCGCCATCGCGGCGGCCGCGCTGGCCGTTGCCGGGGCCGAAGGCAAATACCAGTTCGGCGCCGGCCGGCAGCCGTTCGCCGCGCACTTCCACGGCCAGGCCTTCGGTCGCGGCATAGGCCAGCGCCGCCACCCTGATGCGGCCGTTGCGGCCCAGCAGGCCGTCGGCGATCTCGTAGTGCAGTTCGCCGGGGCGATAGCGGGTCTGCACATGGCGGGCCTCGTGCAGCCATAGCGTGCCGCCTTTGGTGCGCACGCCAAGCCGCAGGTTGCCGCCGCGGCCCGGCAGGTACAGCGCGAATTCCGGACGGTCGCCGCCATCCACGCGGAACGCGGTGTTGCCGCCGTAGAGCGGGCGGTTGAAGAATTCCCGGCCATCGTCGATGACGAAGTCGGCCCCCTCCGGGCGGTAGCGCAGCGGGCGGTCGAGCTGGCCCTGCAGGTTGGGGGCGAGGGACGGCGCCTCGGGCTTGTAGGGGGCCGCCTGTACTACGCCTATACCCATGCCGATACCTGCGTTCAAGCCGGCGCTCATGCCCGCGCACAGGCAGGCGAGGGTGACTGCGAATCGTATGCTCATCGGCGCAAGTTAGCGGAAAACGCTGCGCCAGGAAATCGCCGCGGCGGAATAGTCACACGCTTGAGCGGAGTCCGTCGGGCCGGCATGCAACAGTCGTCCGGCGAAAGCTTGCTAAAAACAAAATAACAAATGACAATGTTCCTTTGACCCGGCAGGAGCCAGCATGCGTCAGGAACAGCTCACGTACCTCGACGGTTGGCGCGGCCTGGCGATCCTGCTGCTGCTGGTCGGCCACTACCTGCCTGTGCCGGGCCTGAACATGGGGGCCGTGGGCGTGCGCCTGTTCTTCGCGCTGTCCGGCTTCCTGATGGTGCGCCTGCTGATCACGCAGCGCGTGCCGGTGGGCCACTTCCTGAAACGCCGCATCGCCCGCATATTCCCCGCCGCGTATGTGTTCCTCGCCGTCGTGGTGATCGGCTGCGCGCTGGCCGGCTTGCCGGTTTCATGGCCGGAACTGCTGGCCGCAGCCACGTTCACCTTCAATTATTTTCCTGGCGAACTGGGCCATGCCGTGCTGCCGGTCGGGCACTTCTGGTCGCTGTGCGTCGAGGAGCACAGCTACCTGCTGCTGGCGGGATTGGCCGTTGCGGCAGGGCGCTCCGCCAGCCGGATGCTGCTGGCGGTCACGCTGTGCCTGGGCATCAGCATCGCGGCGGGCGCATGGTACGTGGCGCACTACCAGGGCCGCGCGCTGACGGGCATGCTGCTGCACTCGGAGATTTCGGCCTTCACGCTGTTTGCCTCGGTGTTCCTGTACCTGCTGATCGGCGGGCGCCGCATCGCGGTGCCGGCGCCGGCCTGGTGCGCGCTGTTCGGCGCGGCGATGCTCACGCAATGGTGGTCGGTGCCCGTGCTGGTGCAGACTTATGGCGGCGGCCTGCTGTTCGCGCTGGCGGTGAACCTGCTGCCGTCGGCTGCGCCGCTGGTGCAGCGCGCGCTGTCGTGGAAACCGTTACGGATGCTGGGGCTGTGGTCGTATTCGCTGTACCTGTGGCAGCAGCCGGCCTACCTGTATGGCGACGGTTCGTGGACCCAGCGCCTGGCCGGCCTGGCGCTGTCGCTGTGCCTGGGCGTGGCGAGTTTTTATGTGATCGAGGGTCCGGCGCGGCGCTGGCTCAACCGCAAGTGGACCCGCGGCGGCGCGCCGCAGCCCGAAAGGATCGCCGCATGAGCGCCGCCGTAAAGGCAGGCAATCCGCCTGCCAGCCCTGCAAGGGACGCGGGCGGCACCGCGCCGGCCGGTCCGGCGCGCCGGGCGATGAACCCCACTGACGCCAATCTCGATTTCGTGCGCGCGGTGGCCGTGCTGTGCGTGTTCTGCTCGCACGTCTGGATCATCGGCACGCGCCAGTCCAGCGAGCTGCTGCACCATGTGGGGCAGCTCGGCGTGATCATGTTCTTTGTCCACACCAGCTACGTTCTGATGGGATCGCTCGAGCGCAGCCGGCTGTGGGGCTGGCCGCGCGTGGCCGAGTTCTTCGTGCACCGCGCGTTCCGCATTTATCCGCTGGCGATCGTGTGCGTGCTGATCGCGGCGGCATTGCCGGGGGCGGCGTGGACGCCGCGCCAGCTGCTGGCCAACCTCACGCTGACGCAGGACCAGTTTTTCGAGGAATCGATGGTGGGCGGCCTGTGGACGCTGCCGCTCGAACTGCAGATGTACTGCGCGCTGCCGTTCCTGTTCATGGCGCTGCGCCGGCGCCCCGCATGGTGGGCTGTCGGCGCCTGGCTGCTGGTGCTGCCGCTGGCGCAGGTGCGGCCGGAAATCTCCGGCCGGCTGCTGGTGCTGGATTACGCGCCTTGCTTCCTGCCGGGGCTGGTCGCCTGGCGCTTCGGCCGGCATGGCGTGCTGCCTGGCTGGCTGTGGCCACCCGCGGTTTTCCTCGCCGCGCTGCCATGGGTGCTGTCCGACGGCAACCAGATGGCCCCGCGCTGGATCACCTGCGTGCTGCTGGGGCTGGCGATTCCGTGGTTCGGCGAACTGTCCACGGCGTGGCTCAGGCGCGCCAGCCATGTGGTGGCGAAGTACAGCTACGGCATCTATCTGACCCATGTCGCGGCGCTGATGGTGGCGTTCCGCTCGCTCGAGCACCTGCCGCTCGCGGTCCAGCTGGCCGCATTCGCGGCGATGGCCGTGGCCTTCCCGTGCCTGGCGTTCCACCTCGTGGAGCAGCCGATGATCGCCGTCGGAAAACGCATCGGCGGCAGGGTGGCCAGCGTGGTGGCAGGGCGCCGGCAGGGCGTGCCGGCCTGACGCAATCCTGAGAGGGTGTGGACCAGATTGGGCAGCTGCAGCACGCTTGCAGGGTGCGCAAGCAGCACGCAATGGTTAGCCTTCTTTTGTGCACTCGCGTGATCTGGACGAATTGACAGCGATGGCCAGCATGTCACCCAGCTTCCTGGAATCCATCGGCTTGACGAAATGATGATCGAAGCCGGCGGATTTCGACAAAACCCGGTCATGGGTCTGCCCATAGCCGGTCAGGGCGATAAACAGGGCGTTATGCACGGCCGGCTCCTTGCGCAGGCGTCGTGCCAGCTCATAACCGTCGATTTCCGGTAATCCAATATCCAGGATAAACATCTGGGGCGGGTCACGCCTGGCTGCAGCGATGGCCGCAAGGGGATGCGAGTGCACATCGACCTTGTGCCCATGCGCTTCCAGCAAGGCAGCGAGGGTCTCCGCCGCATCCACGTTGTCGTCGACGATCATGACGCTGACAGCATGGACCTGCCCATCGCCGCCACCGCTGGCCACGGCGTCGAAACGCTCCTCGGGAGGCGCGCCCGAAGCCGGCAAGCTTATCGTGAACGTGCTGCCCATGCCGGGCCCGGGGCTGGTGGCCTTGACCGTCCCGTCATGCAGGGCCACCATTGTCTTGACAAGTGCGAGACCGATACCCAGGCCACCTTGCATGCGGTCCGGCGTCCGTTCAGCCTGGGTAAACAGATCGAATACATGTGGCAGCAGTTTTTCCTCGATGCCGATACCGTTGTCGCTGACACTGATGTCAACGCAGCCGTCCTGGGCATGGACGACAAGTGCGATCTCGCCACCTTGAGGCGTGTACTTCGCCGCATTGTTGAGCAAATTGACGATAACCTGCACCAGGCGGGTCTTGTCGCCGAGGACAGTGGAATACGCCGCATCCGTCCGGACGGTCAAGTCATGATGTCTTGCCTCGATCAAGGGCCGAGCCTGCTCTACAGCGCTCGAGACCGCCGCCTTGATGTCCATATATTCCTTTTCCAGCTGGACCAGGCCACGGGTTACGCGAGAAACGTCAAGCAGGTCGTCGACGAGGGACGTCATGTGCTTCACCTGCCTGCTGATGACTGCGCTGGCCTTCCTGATACGGGCATCGCTGGTGGCCGTGAGCCTCAGCATTTCCGCCGCGGTGCTGATCGGGGCAAGTGGATTGCGCAGTTCGTGTGCAAGCATGGCGAGGAATTCGTCCTTCTTGTGGTTTGCTTCACGCAATTCCAGTTCGGCACGAATGCGTTCAGTAACGTCTACTGTCACGCCGCGCATGCTTGCAGCGCATCCATCGCTGCCGTATAGGATCTTGCCACGGCTGTCGATCCAGATCTGCTCACCGTTGTCGGGACGAATGAACCGCACGACTTCCTGGTAGGTTCCGGCCCCATCCAGCGCAATACGGTGCGCGGCGGCGATCCGGCTGCGGTCTTCGGGATGGATGAATTCGCTGACACTGTCCATGCTGGACGGTGAGCACCCAAGTACGAGCGCAATGTTATCGGAGTACGCCAGCTCGCCGGTTGCAAAGTCCCAGTCCCACACAACCATCTTTGTTGCGTCCATACCGTCGCGCAGGCGCTCGTCGCTTTCGCGCTTCGCGGCCTGGGCCTCGACGGCATCCGTCACATCGTACCCCTGCGCGAAAATGCCGATCGTCGTACCGTACTGATCCCTGTAAGGCTCGTACACCAGGTCGATATAGCGCTGAACCATGGGGCCGTCGGACTCGCGTTGGATCGCAATCGGCATGGCGCGGGTGGACCATGCTTCGCCAGTCGAGTAAACCCGGTCCAGGAATTCCTCGTAACCCTGGCCGACAACCTCGGGCAGCGCTTCCCACACGGCCTTGCCGATCAGCTCCCGGTGTCCGACAAGCTGGTAGTAAGCAGCGTTTACCATCTCGAAGACGTGCTTTGGTCCCATCAGCACTGCGACAAAACCGGGGGACTGGTCGAACAGGCT
>DASVVD010000250.1:0-4922 GCA_036386715.1 Pseudoduganella sp. | reverse complement strand
GGAGCCGGACTTTCCTTTCGCCAGTTCGGCCTTCATCTTTTCCACGGAGTCGAGCGGGATGCCGGTATCCTTGGCGCCGTACAGACCCAGCACCGGTGCCTTCAGCGTGGCAGCAACGTCGACAGGATGGCGGGGGTTATTGGCGGTGACTTCCCCTAGTAACCTCCCATACCAGGCCACCCCAGCCTTGACGGCCGGATTGTGGACGGCATACAGCCATGTGATGCGGCCGCCCCAGCAGAAGCCGGTGATGCCCAGCTTGTCCGCCGCGCCGCCGTTCTGGCCGGCCCATGCCACGACCGCATCGAGGTCCTTGAACACCTGGATATCCGGCGTCTTGCTGATGATGTTCTTTTGCAGGTCGGCGATCGAGGTTTCCTTTTGCGGATCGCCCTGGCGCGCGAACAGGTTCGGCGCCAGCGCCAGGTAACCCTGCTTCGCGAAGCGGCGCGCCACGTCGGCAATGTGTTCGTGCACGCCGAAGATCTCGGAAATCACCAGGATGACCGGCAGCCCCGTCTTGCCGGCGGGCTGGGCGCGGTACACCGGTACCGGGTAGCCGTCGACCGTGACGTTGACGGTGCCGGCGGTCATGCCCTCGCTGTCGGTCTTCACCACCGTTTCGGCGCTGACGGGCAGCACCGCGGCGGCAAAGCCGGTGCCGAGTGCGGCCTTCAGCAGGTCGCGGCGGCTGATGCCCTCCGCTTCGCCGATCAGGCTGGCGGCATCGTTGTGCAGGTCTTTCATGCGTTCTCCAGAGTGATGTATTGAAGGAATTGAAACACAACGCCAGTAAAAAGCCAACAATCAAAAACCCGGGACAGTCCCCTGTTTAGAGGAAATTTCTTCTAAACAGGTGACTGTCCCGGGTTTTGAGTTTTTCAGGGCAGAAGCTTAGTGCGCCTCCTCCCAATTCCTGCCGACGCCGACTTCGGCGACGAGGGGCACCTTCAGCTCGGCGACGCCGGCCATCAGCTTTGGCAGCGTTTCGCGCACCAGCGCCAGTTCGTCGTCCGGCACTTCGAGCACGAGTTCATCGTGCACCTGCATGATCATCAGCGTTTTCAGTTTTTCCCTGTCCAGCCAGTCCTGCACGGCGATCATCGCCAGCTTGATCAGGTCCGCCGCGGTGCCCTGCATCGGCGCGTTAATGGCGGCGCGTTCGGCACCCTGGCGGCGCGGGCCGTTCGGCGAATTGATTTCGGGGAGCCACAGGCGGCGGCCGAACACCGTCTTCACGTAACCGTTCGCCTTGGCTTCCAGGCGCGTCTCGTCCATGTAGCGCTTCACGCCATGGAAGCGCTGGAAGTAGCGGTCGATGTAGTTTTGCGCGGCGGTGCGGTCGATGCCCAGGTTGGCGGCCAGGCCGAATGCGCTCATGCCGTAGATCAGCCCGAAGTTGATCACCTTGGCATAGCGGCGCTGCTCGCTGTTGACCTCATCGGGCGGCACGCCGAAGATCTCGGCGGCCGTGGCCCGGTGGATGTCCACGCCCTCGGCGAACGCGCGCAGCATCGCTTCGTCTTCCGAGATGTGCGCCATGATGCGCAGCTCGATCTGCGAATAGTCGGCCGAGACGATATGGCTGCCTGGCGGCGCGATGAACGCCTCGCGGATGCGGCGCCCTTCGGCCGTGCGGATCGGGATGTTCTGCAGGTTCGGATCGCTCGATGCCAGGCGGCCGGTCACGGCAACGGCTTGCGCGTAGTTGGTGTGCACGCGGCCGGTCTGCGGGTTGATCATCTTCGGCAGCTTGTCGGTATAGGTCGACTTCAGCTTGGCCATGCCGCGGTATTCCAGCAGCACCTTCGGCAGCGGATAATCCTCGGCCAGCTTCTGCAGCACCTCCTCATCGGTGGACGGCGCGCCGCTCGGCGTCTTCTTGACGACCGGCAGCTTGAGCTTGTTGAAGAAGATTTCGCCGATCTGCTTCGGCGAGCCCAGGTTGAACGGCCCTTCGGCCAGCTCGTAGGCCTTCTGCTCCAGCTCGACGATGCGTGCCCCCAGTTCGTTCGACTGGGTGGCCAGCAGGCCCGCGTCGATCAGCACGCCGTTGCGCTCGATCGTCTGCAGCACCACGGCGGTGGGCAATTCGATCTTGCCGTAGATTGCCGTGAGGCCTTCGTCGCCGGCCACGTGGCCGTGCATCGCCATGTGCAGGCGCAGCGTGATGTCGGCGTCCTCCGCCGCATAGTCGGTGGCGCGCTGCAGTTCCACCTGGTCGAAGCAGATCTGGTTGGCCCCCTTGCCGCACACTTCCTCGAAGGCGATGGTCTTGTGGTTCAGGTGGCGCATCGCCAGGCTGTCCATGTCGTGCGTGCGATGCGATTCGAACACATACGATTGCAGCAGCGTGTCGTGCACCACGCCGCGCAGCTTGACGCCATGGTTGGCGAAGATGTGCGAGTCGTACTTCAGGTTCTGGCCCAGCTTCGGCTTGCCGGCATCCTCGAGCCAGGGTTTCAGTTTTTCCAGCACCTGCTCGCGCGACAGCTGGTCGGGCACGCCGGCATAGCGGTGCGCCACGGGGATGTAGCAGGCCAGGCCCGGCTCGGTGGCCAGCGAGATGCCGACCAGCTGCGCAGTCATCGGCTCGAGCGACGTGGTTTCCGTGTCGACCGACACCAGCTCGGCGGCGTTGATCCGTTCGATCCATTCGTCCAGCTGCGCTTCGGTCACTACCAGGTCATAGCGCACGTTGGCCGGCGGCTCGGCGAACATGTCGCCGGTCGGGCCTTCCGGCGCGGCCGGGCCGGTCTGGCCGGGTACCTGCGCCGACGGCGTGAGCGCCTTCAGCTCGCGCAGCAGGGTCTTGAAGCCATACTTGTTGAAGAACGCCAGCAGCGATTCGTGGTCTTCCTCGCGCGCCACCAGCGATTCGGAAATCGACATCATGTGCTGCGCCAGGTCGCAGTCCGTCTTCACGGTGATCAGCTCGCGGCCCTTCGGCAGCCATTCCAGCGCCGCCTTCAGGTTGGCGCCGACCGCGCCACCGATCTTGTCGGCATTGGCGATCACGCCATCGAGGCTGTCGTATTGCGCCAGCCATTTGACGGCGGTCTTCGGCCCGCATTTCGCCACGCCGGGCACGTTGTCGACCGTGTCGCCGATCAGCGTCAGGTAATCGATGATGCGGTTCGGCGGCACGCCGAACTTGGCCACCACGCCGGCTTCGTCGAGCTTTTCGTTGCTCATCGTGTTGATCAGCGTGACGTGCGGCGTGACTAGCTGCGCCAGGTCCTTGTCGCCGGTGGAAATGATCACGTCCATGCCGTTCTTCTCGGCGGCGACGGACAGCGTGCCGATCACGTCATCGGCTTCCACGCCCTCCACCATCAGGATCGGCCAGCCCATCGCCTTGACCGCTTCATGGATCGGCTCGATCTGCAGCGACAGGTCCGACGGCATCGACGCGCGGGTGGCTTTATAGTCCGGGTACAGGTCGTCGCGGAACGTCTTGCCCTTGGCATCGAACACGCAGGCGATGTAGGCGGCCGGGTAATCGGCGCGCAGGCGGCGCAGCATGTTGACCATGCCATGCATGGCGCCGGTCGGATGGCCGTCCGGGCTGCGCAGGTCGGGCAACGCGTGGAAGGCACGGTAGAGATAGCTGGAACCGTCGACCAGCAACAATGTCTTTTGCATGAGTGCAAGTATGGGGTGGCTTTTGCGAATCCGGCATTATCGCAGAGAACATGCGGCGGCGAATCGTGCGCTGCCGTCGCTGAAATCGGCAGTTCGCAGCGGAAATGGGTGTCAGTTTGTTACAATGATCCGTACACCAATATCATGGTTCTCCTAAAAGGTTCCTCCCATGCGCCCGTCCCTCGTTGCCCTTCCCTGCGCCACCTTGCTGCTGGCCCTGGCCGCCGGCGCCGCCAGTGCCCAGTCCGGCACACCGCCGAAGCTGGAACCAGTCCAGGATACCGATACGCCGATCACCGTCACGCCGAAGTCCGGCCGCGATGGCACCAGCACCACGGTGCGGCGCGAAGGCGGCCGCATTGCCGAGGAAACCGTGCATGCGGGCGGCAGCACCTACACGGTCAAGCCGGCCAGCCCGAACAGCACCCAGCTGCCGGGCGACGCGGGCGGCACGCAAGTGCGGGGACCGCAATGGACCGTCATGCAATTCGATATCGCCAAGAAACAAAAACAGCGCAGTGCCGATGCCGCAGCCGCGGCGGAAAACGCGGCAGACGTGCCGCCGCCGCCTCCGATGCCACCCGTAAAGGAGTGATGCGGCGTTGCTGCCCGGGCTGGCCTTGCGCCCGGCGCAGCTTGTTTGCAATTATTTGCAGCCCACCCGCAGCTCCTCTACAGAGCTCATTTGCAAAACTCAACCCCTCGATCATTCACAGATTCTCATGGCAGTCTTTACCACGGTCAGCCTGGACGATGTCCAGCCCTGGATCGCGCAATTCCCGCTCGGCCGCGCGCTGGCGCTGAAAGGCATCGCATCCGGCATTGAAAACAGCAATTTCTTCCTGACGACGGAACGCGGCGAATACGTCCTCACCATTTTTGAAAACCTCGACTTCGAGCAGTTGCCGTTCTACCTGCAGCTGATGCGCCACCTGGCGGGCCACGGCGTGCTGGTGCCGGCGCCGGTGCCGAACGACAAGGGCGAGCTGTGCGTGGCGCTGCACGGCAAGCCGGCGGCGATCGTATCGAAGCTCGAAGGCAGTTCGGAACTTGCCCCGCAGCCGGTGCATTGCGCCGAAGTGGGCGCCATGCTGGCCCGGATGCACCTGGCCGGCCGCGACTTCCCGCTGCAGCAGCCGAACCTGCGCGGCCTGGCCTGGTGGCACTTCGCCGCGCCGGCCGTGCTGCCGCACCTTTCCGATGCCGAGGGCGCGCTGCTGCGCGCCGAGATGCATTTCCAGGAAGCCTTCCATGGCAGCGCGCTGTTCGGGCGCCTG
>DASVVD010000249.1:0-1600 GCA_036386715.1 Pseudoduganella sp. | reverse complement strand
CGCCTCCGAGGAGCAGTCGGCCGGCGTGGGCCAGATCAACGCGGCCGTGGGCCAGATGAGCCAGGGCACGCAGCAGAACGCCTCGAGTTCCGAGGAACTGGCGGCAACGGCCGAGGAAATGAGCGGCCAGGCCGAACAGCTGCAGGCGGCGATGGGCTTCTTCCGGCTGGGTAGCGCCGACACCGGCACACGCCGTCCGCCTTCGCGCACCGCCGCCGCGCCGAAGCGCCGCCAGGAAAGCCTCGGCCTGCAGGCACCTGCCTTTGCGGCCCAGGGGCCGGACGAAACCAGCTTTACCCGATTCTAAAAAAACGCATTACAACATTTCTGATCATTTCAGCCCGCGGCGGGAGCCGCAAGGAGACTCAACATGTTTCGCAATCTAAAAGTAAGCGCACGCCTGGCCCTCGGCTTCGGCATCGTCAGCATCCTGCTGGCGGCCGTCATATTGCTGGGTATTCGCAGCCTGGCCGGTGTCAGTGACAACGTCAACGAACTGGTTACCGACAAATATCCGAAAGTCGTGATGGCCCATGACCTGATCGGCAACATCACGACGATCGCGATCGGCATGCGCAATATCGTCATCTTCGATGATGCCGAAGCATCCCGCCGCGAGCTGGCGACCATCGAGACGGAACGCGCCCAGCTGCGCGAGACGCTGGAAAAGCTGAAGAAGGTCGTCGCCTCGCGCGACGGACAGGAGGTATTGCAGTCGGTCGTGGACACGCGCGAGCAATACCGCGTGATCCAGGAAGAGTTCCTGCGCCTCGTGGCCGCGGGCAAGCGCGTCGAGGCGCGTGACCTGCTGGTCAACAAGCTCGAGGGCATCCAGACCACGTATATCGGCACGATCCGCAAACTGATCGCGCACCAGGATAGCTCGATGGCGGCTTCCGGCAAGGCGGCGGAAGCGGACTATGTCAGCGCCCGCAACCAGATGATCCTGCTGGGCTCGGCGGCGGTGCTGCTGGGTATCGGCATGGCGTTCTGGATCACGCTGAGCCTCACCCGCACGCTGGGCGGCGAACCGGCCTATGCGGCCGAACTGCTCAAGCGCATCGCCGATGGCGACCTGTCGGGCGAAGTGTCCACGCGCAAGGGTGACACCACCAGCATGCTGTTTGCCGTGAGCCAGATGGTGGGCAAGCTGCGCCAGGTGATCGCCGGCCAGCGCGCCGTGATCGAGGCGGCCAACCGCGGCGATTTTGCCGCGCGTGTCGACACGGCCGGCATGGCCGGCTTCCAGAAGGAGATGGGCGATGGCCTGAACCAGCTGGTGACGACGACCGGCGCCAGCATCGACGACGTGGTGCGCGTGATGTCGGCACTGGCCGAAGGCGACCTGACCACGCGCATCGACAAGGAATACCACGGCGCGTTCGGCAAGCTGAAGGAATACTCGAACGGCACGATGGACAAGCTGGCGCAGGTCGTGGGCGAAGTCAACAGCAACGCCCAGTCGCTGGCCTCGGCTTCCGAGGAAGTCTCCGCCACCGCGCAGTCGCTGTCGCAGGCCGCTTCCGAGCAGGCCGCCAGCGTCGAGGAAACCTCGGCGTCGCTGGAACAGATGACGGCATCGATCTCGCAGAACACCGAG
>DASVVD010000248.1:0-2976 GCA_036386715.1 Pseudoduganella sp. | reverse complement strand
CAGGACCGGACGGAATATCTTCAGCAATCCCGACGGCAGCGAATCGAAGCTGTTCCAGCAGTACATCGGCGGCCTGCAGCGCTACATGCCGTCGGCGATGGCGATCATCGCGCCTTACGTCAATTCCTACCGCCGCATCGTGCGACACACGGCCGCCCCGATCAACCTGCAGTGGGGCATCGACAACCGCACCGTGGGCTTCCGCGTGCCGGTATCGGGCGCGCAGGACCGCCGCATCGAAAACCGCATCATCGGCTCGGATGCCAATCCCTACCTTGCGCTGGCGGTCACGCTGGCATGCGGCTACCTGGGCATGACCGAGCAGCTCGAACCCACCGAAATCACCCAGGGCAGCGCCTACGAAATGAAGTATGAGCTGCCCCAGGGCTTGCCCGAAGCCCTCGGCCTGCTGCGCAAGGAGGAAAGGCTGCGCAGCGTGCTGGGCGAGCGCTTCATCGACGTGTATGCTGCCATCAAGGATCTCGAGCACCAGGAATTCATGACCGTCATCAGCCCCTGGGAACGGGAACACCTGCTGCTGCACGTATAAACGGTTTATACTGAATCATCGAGACAGGGGGCTGTTCGCAGGTGTTGCCATCGGCGCAAGCTGCCGGTGACAGGCTGCAGGCTACAAGTTGCCGGGGACCGCCCCCGGCAGCCCGGTAGTCCCCCGGTAGTTCCCGATACTCCCTCAGCGCGTCTCTTACAGGAGGCAATCATGACCACCACCCCGATCGTGCCGGAGCTGCCGGACACCAAGGGCCTGCAGCGGCTCGATGCCGCGCACTACCTGCATCCGTTCACGGACCACGCGGCGCTGGCGCAGAAGGGGGCGCGCGTGATGGTGCGCGGCGACGGCATCTGGCTGTGGGATTCGGAAGGGCGCAAGATGCTCGATGCGATGTCCGGCCTGTGGTGCGTCAACGTTGGCTACGGCCGGCGCAGCATGACCGAGGCGGTGGCGCGGCAGATGGACACGCTGCCGTTCTACAACAGCTTCTTCAATACCACCACGATCCCCGCCGTGCAGCTCGCGGCCAAGCTGGCGAAGCTCGCGCCCGCCGGCTTCAACCACGTGTTCTTCACCGGTTCCGGCTCGGAGGCGAACGATACCAACGTGCGCATGGTGCGCCGTTACTGGGACCTGGTCGGCCAGCCGGAGCGCACGGTGATCATCAGCCGCCACAACGCCTACCACGGCAGCACGATGGCCGGGGCATCGCTCGGCGGCATGAGCGGCATGCACGTGCAGGGCGGCCTGCCGATTCCCGGCATCGTGCACATCGGGCAGCCGCATTACGCCGACCACGGCGCGGGCATGACGCCCGACGAATTCGGCATCCACGCGGCCGGCTGGCTGGAAGAGCGCATCCGCGAGCTGGGGCCCGACAAGGTGGCCGCCTTCATCGGCGAACCGGTGCAGGGTGCCGGTGGCGTCATCATTCCGCCCGCCACCTACTGGCCCGAGATCCGCCGCATCTGCGACAAATACGACGTGCTGCTGATCGCCGACGAAGTGATCACCGGCTTCGGCCGCCTCGGCACGTGGTTCGCCTCGGACTCGTTCGGCATGCGGCCGGACCTGATCACGTTCGCGAAAGGCGTGACCTCGGGCTATGTGCCGCTGGGCGGCGTGCTGGTGCGCGACCGCGTGGCGGACGTGCTGGTTGCCGGCGGCGATTTCAATCACGGCTTCACCTATTCCGGGCACCCGGTGGCCTGCGCCGCGGCGCTGGAAAACATCCGCATCCTCGAAGAGGAAAACCTGGTGGACCGCGTGGCGCACGATACCGGACCTTACCTGAAGGAGCGCTTCGCCAGCCTGGCCGCGCATCCACTGGTGGGCACGGCCGAGAGCATTGGCTTCATGGCCGGGCTGTCGCTGGTGCGGCGCAAGGCCGCCAACGTGCACTACCAGGTGCGCTTCGATCCGTCGTGGGGCGTGGGCATGATGTGCCGCGCGCACATGTTCGAGAACGGCATCATAATGCGCGCGGTGGGTGACCGGATGATCATCGCGCCGCCGCTGGTGATGACGCGCGAACAGATCGACGAGATGATCGGCAGGATACACCTTTGCCTCGACCTCACGCTGGCCGAGCTGAAGGAGCAGGGCCGGCTCGGCTGAAGCCGGGCCCTGGTCGTGCCTACGCCTTGGCGCCGGCGATGGGGGCCGGCTGTTCCTGGCGGTTCTTCAGCACCTGCGGCGCCAGCGAGCCGGCGATCATGCCGGCCAGCGCAGCCAGCAAACCTGCCAGCTGGCCGGGGAACGCTTCGCCCAGGCTTGATACCTGCGGGAAGAACAGCAGCCACACGACAATGCCGGCAGCGATCGACACGATCGCGCCCTGGGTGGTGGCGCGTTTCCAGTACAGGCCCATCACCAGCGGAATGAATGCGCCCACCAGCGTGACCTGGTAAGCCGACGACACCAGTTCATAGATCGACGTGCCCTGCATCGAGATCGCATACACCAGCACCAGCGCGGCAAAGATCACGATCGTCACGCGCATCGCCAGCAGTTGCTGGCGGTCGGTCATGCCAGGGCGCAGGTGCTTCAGGATATTCTCGACGAAGCTCGTCGACGGCGCCAGCAGCGTGGCCGACGAGGTGCTCTTGATGGCGGAGAGCAGCGCGCCGAAGAACAGGATCTGCATCACCAGCGGCATCTTCGTCATCACGAAGGTGGGCAGCAGGCGCTGGTAGTCGTTCTTGGCCAGCGCCATCGCGCTGTCGCCCATCACCACCACGGCGGCGGCCACGATGAACATCGGCACGAAACCGAACACGATATAGCTGGCGCCGCCGATCACCGCGCCGGTGCGGGCGGTCGGCGCATCCTTGGCGGACATCACGCGCTGGAACACGTCCTGCTGGGGAATGCTGCCCAGCATCATGGTGAACGCGGCGCCGATGAAGAAGGCGATGTCCGTGAACGAGGGCTCCGGCAGGAACTTCCACAGGTCCCTGGAC
>DASVVD010000247.1:0-6546 GCA_036386715.1 Pseudoduganella sp. | reverse complement strand
TTGAACAGGTCAAAGAACTTGCCCTCGGTGGGCATCAGGCGTCCAAACATTTTATTCTCCGTTGGTTGATTCGTTGGTGCTGCAAGGGCCGCGCTCTGGCGGCCCGTCCGTCATCAGTCGCCCTGGTAGATCGACAGATTGCCGGTGTAGTTACCGAATTTGGTGTACATGCCCATCCACGTGAGGCGGATGGCGCCGATGGGGCCGTTACGCTGCTTGCCGATGATGATCTCGGCGGTGCCCTTGTCCGGCGAATCGGGGTTGTAGACCTCGTCGCGATACAGGAAGATGATCACGTCCGCGTCCTGCTCGATAGCGCCGGATTCGCGCAGGTCGGACATCACGGGACGTTTATTGGGGCGCTGCTCCAGCGAGCGGTTCAGCTGCGACAGCGCGATCACGGGGCAGTGCAATTCCTTCGCCAGGCCCTTCAGCGAACGGGAGATTTCGGAAATCTCGGCGGCGCGGTTGTCGCCCGGCTGCGAACCGGTCATCAGCTGCAGGTAGTCGACGATGATCAGGCCGAGCTTGCCGCACTGGCGCGCCAGGCGACGGGCCCGGGCACGCATCTCGATCGGGTTCAGCGCCGGCGTTTCATCGATGTACAGCTGCGCCTCGTTCATGCGCTGGATGGCGTGCGTCAGCCGCGGCCAGTCCTCGTCGTTCAGCTTGCCGGTGCGCAGGCGATGCTGGTCGAGCTGGCCAACGGAGCCCAGCATACGCATCGCCAGCTGCGCGCCGCCCATCTCCATCGAGAAGATCGCAACGGGCAAGCCGGCCTCGATGGCGACGTTTTCGCCGATGTTGACGGAAAATGCCGTCTTGCCCATCGACGGACGGCCGGCCACGATGACCAGGTCGCCCGACTGCAGGCCCGACGTCATCTTGTCCAGGTCGGTGAAGCCGGTGGGCACGCCGGTGATCTCGCTGCCGCTGTCGCGGCTGTACAGCTCGTCGATGCGCTCGACGACCTGCGTCAGCAGCGGCTGCACCGCGGTCCAGCCCTGCGAGCCGCGTGCACCCTGCTCGGCGATCGCAAAGATCTTCGACTCGGCTTCGTCGAGCATCTGCTTGACTTCCTTGCCCTGCGGGCTGAACGCGGTGCCGGAGATTTCGTCGGCCACGGTGATCAGCTTGCGCAGCACGCCACGGTCACGCACGATCTCGGCGTAACGGCGGATGTTGGCGGCCGATGGCGTGTTTTGCGCCATCGCGTTCAGGTATTGCAGGCCGCCGACCTCGTCGGCCTTGCCCAGCATCGTCAGTGCCTCGAACACGGTGATCACGTCCGCCGGCTTGCCGGCATTGATCAGCCGGACCATCTGCTCGAAGATGATGCGATGGTCATAGCGGTAGAAATCTTCCGCATGCATGAAATCGGCGATACGGTCCCACGCGGCGTTGTCGCGCAGCAGGCCGCCGATGACCGATTGCTCGGCTTCGATCGAGTGCGGCGGGATGCGGAGGGAGTCGACCTGTGGGTCGGAAGGGGCATTCATGGCGCGCATTATACCCGCATAAGCAGGTCAAAGTTCATAATGGTTGGCAAGTTTGGTGGCGGGAGCGCCACTCGCTCGCAGTGTCGTCGCAGGCCCGGACCGGCTTTTGCCCGCGTTGCATCGCCCTGCGCACCTATTGGTTATAGCAGCCAGCCAGCAGCCTTGTCGCCGCGCTGCCGCAGCGTTGGCGCGGCCGGGGACACAAAGGCCCAGGCAAGGGCGGCATGTGGCGGGACCGGAGTGGCGGCGCCCTGCAAGCAGTCGACGCGCAGCGCGGGCGCAATAAAAAAGCCGGGCGAACCCGGCTTTTTCATTTGTGCGACAGCGCTGTCGTGGAATAAATTCCGGGCAGGCTTAAGCAGCTTCGCCAACGACGGCGACGGTCACATCGACCACCACGTCGGTGTGCAGCGAAACCGACACCGGGTGCTCGCCGGTGGTTTTCAGCGGGCCGTTCGGCAGGCGAACAGCAGCTTTTTCCACGGCGAAGCCGGCTTTGGTCAGCGCTTCGGCGATGTCGTAGTTGGTGACGGAGCCGAACAGGCGGCCATCGACACCAGCTTTTTGCGACACGTTGACGGTCATGCCGTTCAGCTTCTCGCCCTGGCCTTGTGCGGCAGCCAGCTTTTCAGCGGCAGCTTTTTCCAGTTCGGCGCGCTTGGCTTCGAACTCGGCCACGGCAGTCGCGGTAGCGCGGCGTGCCAGCTTTTGCGGGATCAGGAAGTTACGTGCGTAGCCGTCCTTGACCTTCACCACTTCGCCGAGGTTGCCGACGTTGATAACTTTTTCAAGCAGAATGATTTGCATAATATTCTCCAGTTCTATCTGTACTGCCGCCGATTAAGCGTGGTGCAGGTCGGTGTAAGGCAGCAGGGCCAGGTAGCGTGCGCGCTTGATCGCGGTATCCACTTGACGCTGGTAGTGCGCCTTGGTGCCGGTCAGGCGTGCCGGCATGATCTTGCCGTTTTCCTGGACGAAATCTTTCAGGGTGTCGACGTCTTTGTAGTCGACCTGTTCAACGCCAGCGGCGGTGAAGCGGCAGAACTTCTTACGCTTGAACAGCGGGTTCTGCTGTTTGCGCTTTTCTTTCAGCTTGGCTTTGTTTTTGTCGAACTTTTTACCGAATGCCATTTTAGGCTCCTGTATCTAAATGTTGTGTCGCTGGAGCGGCACGAAAATCAATGATGTGAAATACCAGGCTCTTGCTGTTGCGGCTTCGCTTCGCAAGGAATCCCGTGAACTCGTAAACGCCTCCGAGTGGCGCCTGGCTGAACCGGCCGGAAATCTCGCCCGCGGCAACCGCGGAGATTTCAAACTCGGTCAGTCGGGCAATGCCCGCCTCCATCTGCTGCGAACTGTGCTGCAATACTGCATTCACAATCGGCATGCCGGCCGGGGTGAAACGAATCACTTCCCGTTCGGTGACGAGGCCGACAAACTGGAGCTGGTTCAGCGGTATCCCGAAACGAATTTAGGCAGCGGCGGCAGCAGGCGCAGGAGCAGCGGCTTCGGCGCGGTGGCTCTTGGCAGCATCTTCACGCTGGACCGACTTCATCATCGGCGAAGGAGCGGTTTCCGCTTTCTTCATCTTGACGGTCAGGTGACGCAGCACGGCATCATTGAATTTGAACGCGGTTTCCAGTTCCACCAGAGTGTCGTTGTCGCACTCGATGTTCAGGCAGATGTAGTGTGCCTTGGCCAGTTTCTGGATCGAGTAAGCCATTTGACGGCGGCCCCAATCTTCGACGCGGTGCACGTTACCGCCGCGCGAGGTCACGCTGGCTTTGTAACGTTCGATCATCGCGGGCACTTGCTCGCTCTGGTCCGGATGGACGATAAATACGATTTCGTAGTGACGCATGCAAACTCCCTTAAGGACTGTGTTGATAGCCCACCCCGGCGTCAAGACGGGTGTGGGAAGAGGTAAGCCCGCTAGCATAGCAGGGATTCGGCGGGAATGCCAGCCGCCATTATTTGCCCGGCGATCGCCGCAGCCAGCCGGCAAGGGGCCGGAAACTCCGGCCCGATACCATTTCCCATGAAATATTTCGGCGAAAGCACGGTTTCCTCTTGCTTTCGCGCGAGTACTGTACAAAAATACAGACTGTCTATATCCACAGCTATCGCATCATGATCAAGCTCACTGCACGGCAGGAACAAATTCTCAACCTGATCAGGGATGCCATCACCACGACCGGCTTCCCGCCGACCCGCGCGGAGATCGCCGCCGAGTTGGGTTTCAAATCGGCCAACGCGGCCGAGGAACACCTGAAGGCGCTGGCGCGCAAGGGCGCGATCGAGATCACCGCGGGCACGTCGCGCGGCATTCGCCTGCTGGGCGAGCGCGCGGCGCCGGCCATGCCCTCGCCTTCCATGTCCGATTCGCTACCGCAGGTGCCGGCGGGCCTGCTCATGCAGCTGCCGCTGATCGGCCGCGTGGCCGCCGGCTCGCCGATGCTGGCCCAGGAAAACCTGGAAAAAAGCTACAGCGTCGATCCTGCGCTGTTTTCGGCAAGGCCCGATTTCCTGCTGAAGGTGCGCGGCGAATCGATGCGCGACGTGGGCATCATGGATGGCGACCTGCTGGCGGTCAAGAAGGTCGACAGCGCGAAGAACGGCCAGATCGTGGTGGCGCGCATCGGCAACGAGGTGACCGTGAAGCGTTATCGCCGCACCGGCTCGACGATCGAGCTGCTGCCGGAAAACCCGGATTTCAAGATCATCACGGTCAACCCGGACGACGAATTCGCGCTCGAAGGCCTGGCGGTCGGCCTGCTGCGCACCTGGCACTGACGTTCCGCTGGCGCGCACGGCAACTGGCATAGCACCAGTCACCGTCAGCTTTCAAGGGAGCAGGCTGGCGCCCACCCGCGCCAGTCCTGGCGCGGCACGCATCATGCGCCCAGCGCCTGCCGGAAATCGTCGACCAGGTCGTCGGTGTCCTCGATGCCGACCGAAACGCGGATCAGCGATTCGGCGATACCCATCGATGCGCGGCGCTCGGCCCCCATCTCATAGAAAATCGTGTGCGCGACCGGGATCACCAGCGTGCGGGTATCGCCCAGGTTCGAGGCCGGCACGGCAATCCGCAGGCGATTCAGGTAATCGAAGCAGTCGATGCCATCCTGCAGCTCGAAGCTGAACAGCGAACCATACGACTTGAACAGGCTCGTTGCGATGCCATGCTGCGGGTGCGACGGCAGGCCCGGATAGTGCACGGCGGCCACGCGCGGATCGGCTGCCAGCATGTCGGCCAATGCCTGGGCGTTGGCGCAGGTGCGCTCCATGCGCAGGGCCAGCGTTTCCGCGCCGACGGCAATGTGGTGCGCCGCTTCCGGGCCGAGCGAGGCGCCGAAATCGCGCAAGCCCTTGGCGCGTACCTGCGTGATGCCCCACATGGCGGGCGCGGCCTTCTTGTAGTTTTCAAAAATGTTCGGGAAGCGGCCCCAGTCGTAGGCCCCGGTATCGGTCAGGCTGCCGCCCAGTGCGTTGCCGTGGCCGGCGATCGACTTCGTCAGCGAATTGACGACCAGGCCCGCCCCCACGGCTTTCGGACGGAACAGGTAAGGCGTGGTCATCGTGTTGTCGACGATATACAGGATGCCTTTTTCGGCACACAGCGCGCCGATCCGCTCCAGGTCCGCGATCTGCGTGCGCGGATTGGCGATCGTTTCGACGAACACGATACGCGTATTGTCCCGGATGGCGGCGGCCACGTTGGCGACATCGGTCGCATCGACGAAATCGACAGCCACGCCCTGCCCGGCCACCGTCTGCCATAGCGAATTGGTGTTACCGAACAGGAAAGAGGACGACACCACATGGTCGCCGGCCCGCAGCAGGGCCTGGAACACGGCGCCGATCGCGGCCATGCCCGTGGCGAAGCACAGCGTGGCCACGCCGCCTTCCATCTTGTTGACCTTTTCCTCCAGCGCGGAAACGGTCGGATTGCCCTGGCGGCCGTAGCGGAAGCCCGGCTCGCGCCCCTGGAACACCGAAGCCAGCTGGCGCGCATCGGTGTAGCCGAACGCAACGGAAGTATGGACGGGCTTGTGCAGCGAGCCCTGCTCGATCGTCTTCTGGCGGTCGCCGTGCAGGATCGTGGTGGTGAAACCGTAGTTTTTCTTGTCGCTCATGTTATTCCGGAAATTACCAACACCGGCCCGGTGTTGCGAAGTTGAAGCAAAAAAAAGGGCTCCGCGAGGAGCCCGTGATTTACCCTTCGGTCGTGGCCGCGTTCAGGTTCAGCTGGGTGCGCGCGGCATCCTCGACTTTCGCCTTGGGATTGTGGCGCGCGTGCTCGATGCGGTCCAGGTAGTCGGCCGAGACATCGCCGGTGATGTACTTGCCGTCGAAGCAGGAAGCCTCGAAACTCGTCAGCGCCGGGTTGACGTCGGAGATCGAGCGCTTCAGGTCGTCCAGGTCCTGGTACACCAGCGCGTCGGCCGTGATCTCCCGGCACACTTCCTCGACGGTGCGGCCGTGGGCGATCAGTTCGTCGCGGGTCGGCATGTCGATGCCGTACACGTTCGGGTACAGCACCGGTGGCGCGGCGGAGGCGAAGATCACCTTCTTCGCGCCGGAGTCGCGCGCCATCTGCACGATCTCGCGGCTGGTGGTGCCGCGCACGATCGAGTCGTCGACCAGCAGCACGTTCTTGCCCTTGAACTCGTCGCCGATCGCATTGAGCTTCTGGCGCACGGATTTCTTGCGCAGTGCCTGGCCCGGCATGATGAAGGTGCGGCCGATGTAGCGGTTCTTGATGAAGCCTTCGCGGTATTCCTTGCCGAGGCGCAGCGCCAGCTGCATCGCGGCCGGGCGCGACGAATCGGGGATCGGCATCACGACATCGATATCGTCGGCCAGGCCTTCGCGCTTGTTCTTGTCGGCCAGGTATTCGCCCATTTTCAGGCGCGTGCTGTAGACCGAGGCACCGTCGATCACCGAATCGGGGCGCGCCAGGTACACGTACTCGAACACGCACGGGTTCAGCGACGGGTTATCGGCGCAGATGCGGCTGTGCAGCTCGTGGTTGGCATCGATGAAC
>DASVVD010000246.1:0-5484 GCA_036386715.1 Pseudoduganella sp. | reverse complement strand
CCGCGTGCGGCCTGTCCAAGCGCAAGACGGAATACATCCTCGACCTGGCCGACAACTTCAAGGCCAGGAAGGTGCATGCCGGCGAGTGGCACCAGATGGAGGATGAAGCCGTGATCGCCGAGCTGGTGCAGATCCGCGGGATCACGCGCTGGACGGCGGAAATGTTCCTGATCTTTAACCTGCTGCGGCCCAATGTGCTGCCGCTGGACGACCCGCGGCTGATCGCGGGCATCAGCCACAACTATTTTTCCGGCGAACCCGTTTCGCGCAGCGATGCGCGCGAAGTGTCGGCGAACTGGGAGCCGTATCGGACCGTGGCCACCTGGTATTTATGGCGTAGCCTCGATCCTGTTCCGGTAGAATAGCCAAAAAATTTTGAAGCCTCGCCCGCTCCGCCTGCGCGAGCGCGCCCTGGGTTCATACTCTCGGAGGACCAATGACCAAAACGACTTTCCTCAATTTTGAACAGCCCATCGCGGAGCTGGATGGCAAGATCGAAGAGCTGCGCTTCGTGCAGGACGACTCGGCAGTCGACATCTCGGAAGAGATCGACCGCCTGGCCAAGAAAAGCCAGCAACTCACCAAGGACATCTACGCCAAGCTGACCCCGTGGCAGGTATCGCAGATCGCCCGCCACCCGCAGCGCCCCTACACCATGGATTACGTGAACGAGATCTTCACGGACTTCCACGAGCTGCACGGCGACCGCACCTATGCCGACGACCAGTCGATCGTCGGTGGCCTGGCCCGCTTCAACGGCCAGCCCTGCATGGTGATCGGCCACCAGAAGGGCCGCGACACGAAAGAGCGCGCGCTGCGCAATTTCGGCATGCCGAAACCGGAAGGCTACCGCAAGGCCATGCGCCTGATGAAGGTGGCCGAGAAGTTCAACCTGCCGATCTTTACATTCGTCGACACGCCGGGCGCCTTTCCCGGCATCGACGCCGAAGAGCGCGGCCAGTCCGAGGCGATCGGCCACAACCTCTACGTGATGGCCGAACTGAAGGTGCCGCTGATCGCCACGATCATCGGCGAAGGCGGCTCCGGCGGCGCGCTGGCGATCGCCGTGGGCGACTCCGTGCTGATGCTGCAATACGCCACGTATTCGGTGATCTCGCCGGAAGGCTGCGCCTCGATCCTGTGGAAGACGGCCGAACGCGCTTCCGAGGCCGCCGAGGCCCTGGGCCTGACCGCGCACCGCCTGAAGGCGATGGGCCTGGTCGACAAGATCGTTTCCGAACCGCTGGGCGGCGCCCACCGCGACCCGAAGGAAATGGCCCGCCTGCTCAAGCGCGCGCTGGCCGACACGCTGCGCCAGTTCACCGGCGTGAAAACCAAGGACTTGCTGGATGCCCGCCACCAGAAGCTGATGAGCTACGGCAAGTTCAAGGAAACCACGCCGCTGGAGTAATCCTCCACCGACACGCTGGAAAAATTGGGGACGGACCCTGTTTTTCAGGAAATTTCCTAAAAAACAGGGTCCGTCCCTATTTTCGTCTCTATTCTGATTCCCGACATGACATCGCGCCCCTCCGACCTCGCCATCCTGTATGCCTCGGCGCTCGCGGCATTGCCGCGTGAAGCAGGCCAGCCCATCGCCATTGCCTGCAGCGGCGGCCTCGACTCCTCCGTGCTGCTGCACCTGGCCCATGCTGCGGCAGGCGGTGCGCCGCTGTTCGCCTTCCACATCCACCACGGCCTGAGCCCGAACGCGGATGCGTGGGAAGCCCATTGCGCCGCCGAATGCGCCAGGCTCGGCACCGCTTTCGCGGCGCGACGCGTGCTGCTGGGCGACCGCAAATCCGGTACCGAAGCTTCCGCCCGCAAGGCCCGTTACGCAGCGTTGGGCGAACTGTGCCGCGAGCATGGCGTGGCGCTGCTGCTGACGGCGCATCACCTGGACGACCAGGCCGAAACGATCCTGCTGCAACTGGCGCGCGGCGCCGGCCCGGCCGGGCTGTCCGGCATGGATGCGCAGAACACCGCGGCCGGCCTGCTGGGCAGCGAAGACATCGTACTGGCCCGCCCGCTGCTGCAAGCTTCGCGCGCCCAGCTGGAGGCATACGCCGGCGAGCATGCCATCACGCATATCGACGACGAGTCCAACAGCGATACCCGCTACGCCCGCAATGCCTTGCGCCACACGGTGATGCCGGCGCTGGCGGCAGCCTTCCCCGGCTACCAGGAGCGCTTCGCCCGCAGCGCAGCGCATGCCCGCTCGGCCCAGCGGCTGCTGACCGAACTGGCCGAGCAGGACCTGCAGGCCGGCCTGGCCGACGACAGCGTCGGCGTCGACCACCTGCGCACCCTAGGGGAGGACCGCCGCAACAACCTGCTGCGCCACTGGTTCGCCGTGCGCGGCATCCGCATCCCGTCGGCCGCGTGGCTGGCCGAGATGACCGCGCAGCTGCTGGAGGCGCGCGACGGCGCGCAGCTGCTCGTCACCCACCCCGACTGCGAAGTGCGCCGCCACCGCAACCGCGTGTACCTGGTGCCGAAGCCGAAGGAACTGGCAGGGGACGAGGAAGACGAATACGACGAACGTCCGGTCCAGCACTTCCGCTGGAGTGGCGAAGCGTCGATTGCCTTCCCCGACTATGGCGGCACGCTGCATTTCGAGCCGGCCGGGGAGGGCATCCTGGCCGACTGGCTGCAGCAGCAACTGCTGACGATTTCCTTCCGCCGCGGCGGCGAGCGCCTCAAGCTGGCACCGAACCGGCCCACGCGCGGCCTGAAGCAGCATCACCAGGCCTTCGGCACGCCGGCCTGGCAGCGTTCGCGCCTGCCAGTCGTGTCGAGTCCTGCCCGACTGTTGTTTGCGGCAGGCATCGGCATGGATTGCCACTATGTCGCCGCGGATTCGAATTTACGCATAGCACTAAGGTGGCATGCCGAATAATATTCTGCCTGCTGGGCGTTTTCTTATGAGCTTATGCCCTAAGTGTATGACTTCATTACTTTTTTGACTTGTTCTTTTGCATTGCAGCAGGTAGAGTAAAGGGCTCCCTTACTTCAACCTATTGAAAAACGCAATGGCTTTAATCGTTCATAAATACGGCGGGACGTCGATGGGATCGACGGACCGTATCAAGAACGTCGCGCGCCGTGTCGCCAAATGGCACGATGCGGGACACCAGGTGGTGGTGGTGCCGTCGGCAATGTCCGGCGAGACCAATCGCCTGATCGCGCTGGCCAAGGAAGTCCAGAACCCGCCCGACCCGCGCGAACTGGACATGATCGCCTCGACCGGCGAGCAGGTCTCGGTCGCCCTGCTGTCGATGGCCCTGCAGGCGATCGGCAAGGCCGCCGTGTCGTATGCCGGCTGGCAGGTCGGCATCAAGACCGACTCGGCGTTTACCAAGGCCCGTATCCAGTCGATCGACGACAAGCGCGTGCGCGCCGATCTCGAGCAGAACAGGATCGTGATCATCACCGGTTTCCAGGGTGTGGACGAAAACAGCAACATCGCCACACTGGGCCGCGGCGGTTCCGATACGTCGGCCGTGGCGATCGCCGCCGCGCTGAAGGCGGACGAATGCCTGATCTACACCGACGTGGATGGTGTCTACACGACCGACCCGCGCGTGGTGTCGGATGCGCGCCGCCTGACCAACATCACGTTCGAAGAGATGCTGGAAATGGCGTCGCTGGGCTCGAAAGTGCTGCAGACGCGCTCGGTGGAATTCGCCGGCAACTACCGCGTGCCGACCCGCGTGCTGTCGTCGCTGACCGACCCGCTGATGGACCTGGCCGAGGAAGCCAAGTCCGGTACTTTGATTTCGTTTGAGGAAGACAACATGGAACAAGCAGTCATCTCCGGCATCGCCTTCAACCGCGATGAAGCCAAAATCACCGTGATGGGCGTGCCTGACCGCCCGGGCGTGGCTTACCACATCCTGGGCCCGGTTGCCGATGCCAACATCGAAGTGGACATGATCATCCAGAACCAGTCCCACGAAGGCAAGACCGACTTCACGTTCACCGTTTCCCGCAACGACTACAACAAGGCACTCGAAGTGCTGAACGGCCAGAAGGCCGAACTCGGCTTCGCCTCGCTGGTGGGCGACGCGAAAGTGTCGAAGATCTCGGTGGTCGGCGTCGGCATGCGCAGCCACGTGGGCGTGGCCTCGCAGATGTTCCGCACGCTGGCCGAAGAAACCATCAACATCATGATGATCTCGACCTCCGAGATCAAGATTTCCGTCCTGATCGACGAGAAATACATGGAGCTGGCCGTGCGCGCGCTGCACAAGGCGTTCGAGCTTGAAAAAGAGTAAACATTTCAGAAAAAAACCGCCGATTTCCTTGACCAAACAGGTCCTGGCAATTACTATGGCGGTCATCTGATCTGACGCAGAAATGCTGAGGAAAAGATGATAGGTGAGTAATCATCTAGGAGGCGTGGCCGAGTGGCCGAAGGCACATCCCTGCTAAGGATGCATACGGCTTATACCTGTATCGTGGGTTCGAATCCCACCGCCTCCGCCAAGTATTTTCAGAAAGCCCTTGAGATTCAAGGGCTTTTTGTTTTTCTGGGCGGGTTTCTAGAAGTCTACCCACAAATCTACCCACAAATGCATGATCGCTTGGAGAGAGCCGCTTTTCCAGCTCGGTGAGCGCGAGTGTTGACCGCACTTGCTGTGATAGGTAGTCGATCAATCGACTTTGGCTATCGCTTCTCGGTATCTCTCCCTATGACACTGAACGTGTATGTGCCTCGTGGATTCATGACGTAGCTGGACGCGTTGAGTTCTAAAGTGATCTTGCGCAACGACGGCCAGCCTCGGTACTCCCACCCCATTGCATAACTGCATTCGCGCAGCTGATTTCATAGTCGTCGAGTGAGTCGCCAGCATTCCTTTGCCGGGCGAGCACGATGTTGGCCAGCGTCGTCATATATGCGTCTGCTGCCAATGAATGTTCCGAACTTCAAGTTGAGTGAAGAGGACTTTCCCAATTCCGACACGGCTCACCAGATCATGGATTTTACGGCGGGGACCGTCACGGTCCCCGAGTGCGCGTTCGTCGTCACGAGCCTCAATAGCCGCCTGCTCCGCTAGATCACAAACGACTGCCGTGATAGTGGTGGCGCAGACCAGTACGTTAGCAGGCCCGTAGACGGAACGTGGCATTTGGCCGGGCAGTTGTAGGTACAAATCGCGCCTGCGGTGGTATCGATCAGGTTCAGACTAGCTGATGCCGTCGCGTGTTGGCGGAGATATCGCTCACATATTGCCACGCCTGTGCGCGGTTTTCCGAGGACGTCACTTGCTAACTTGCCAATATAAACGTTGTGACGTATCCTGTTCAATATCTGCCTCTGAACAGAACACATATGGGACGTGAAACGAATGGCAAAGGCGCCCTATATCGAAGAAGGCAGACTACGCCACCTCTTCAAGGTCGCCGCAATCTCAGGTGAATCTCCTTTGCGCAACGTGGCCCTTCTCACGACCGTGTACGGCACAGGCATGATGCTGACAG
>DASVVD010000245.1:0-28080 GCA_036386715.1 Pseudoduganella sp. | reverse complement strand
GGCCCTGCCGCAGTGCGTCTACATGCTGGGCCACGGCTTCCATAACCCGTGCGGCCAGGCCGGCGCGGTGGCGCCGTTCCCGGCCCAGGCCGGGCGCGCGGCCGCGGTTTCCGGCTTCGTGCTGACGGCCACCGGCTTTGTCAGCGGCCAGCTGGCCACCGCCAGCACGGCATCGGCATCCAGCACGCTGGTGGGTGCGATGGGGTGCATTACCGCCCTGCTGGCCGTGGTCGCGCTGGTGTTCGTGCCGTTCGCCTATCGCGACAGGACTTTGGCACGCCCGGCCGGCAATTGAACGCAACTGCGAGGGGACCACGACACGCAAAGCATGGATCACCGCAAGGTACCACGACACGGGGCAATGCCGCTTCGTCATGGACGAATCCGCAGCCCGGAGAACGACCGACCAGTTCCATCAAGAGAACGCCTTTTCATCTCGCGCCCCATGGCGCACACCGACAACCTGGAGGAAGACATGTCGAACACACTGCAAACAACGCCGATCCCGGCAGGAATACACCAGCCCGACACGGGCAACAAGGGCGGCAGGACCGGCGCGAAGCGGGGGCAAGCATGAAATCGCAGGCCCGCAAAGCCACGCTGAGCGGCTGGATCGGCTCGGTGCTGGAGTATTACGACTTCTTCATCTACGCCACCGCGGCCACGCTCGTGTTCCCGCAGATCTTTTTCCCGTCGACCGATCCGAAGACGGCCATCGTCGCATCGCTGGCCACCTATGGCGTCGGCTACATCGCGCGCCCGATCGGCGCCTTCATGCTGGGTCACTGGGGCGATACCCGCGGCCGCAAGTACGTGCTGTTGATGTGCATGTTCCTGATGGGATTCTCGACGATGGCCGTGGGCCTGCTGCCGACCTATGAACAGGTGGGCGTGCTGGCCCCGGCGCTGCTGGTGGTGCTGCGGCTGGTGCAGGGCTTCGCCGTGGCCGGCGAAATTTCCGGTGCCAGCTCGATGATCCTGGAACACGCGCCGTTCGGCCGCCGCGGCTTCTACGCCAGCTTCACGCTGCAGGGCGTGCAGGCCGGCCAGATCCTCGCCGCGGCCGTGTTCCTGCCGCTGGCCCATTTCATGCCGGACGCGCAGTTCAACGCATGGGGCTGGCGTATTCCATTCCTGCTCAGCGCGGTCGTGATCCTGGCCGGCTACCTGATCCGCCGCAACGTGCATGAAACGCCGGCGTTCGCCCAGGAAGGCAAGCGCGCCAAGGCGCCGATGGTGGAAGCCGTGACCGACAGCTGGCGCGACATGCTGCGCGTGGTGTGCATGGCCTTCATGAACGTGATCCCCGTGGTGACATCGATCTTCGGCGCGGCCTACGCCGTGCAGGCCGGCTACGGCATCGGTTTCTCGAAGGATGTGTACCTGTGGATCCCGGTACTGGGCAATTGCCTGGCCGTGCTGGTGATCCCGCTGGTGGGCACGCTGGCCGACAAGATCGGCCGCAAGCCGCCGATCATCGCCGGCGCCCTGCTTTCGGGCCTGCTGTCGTTCGGCTACCTGCATGCGATCAGCATCCACAACGTGCCGCTGGCGATCGCCATGTCGCTGCTGATGTGGGGCATCGTCTACCAGGGCTACAACGCCGTGTTCCCGAGCTTCTACCCGGAGCTGTTCCCGACCCGCACCCGGGTTTCCGCGATGGCGATCTCGCAGAACCTGGGCACGCTGGTGACGGCGATGCTGCCCGCGGTGTTTGCCTTCGTGGCGCCGCCCGGCGCCAACGACATTCCGTTGAAGGTCGGCGCGATCACCTTCGGCGTGACCGTGATCGCCGCGCTGGCCGCCATCTCGGCACGGGAGACTTACCGGATCAGGATGGAAGACCTGGGCAATGCCGACGCGGTGCCGATGGAGAAGGAAGAGTACCGGAGGCTGCGCAAGGCAAGCGCGGCGCCGGTCAAGGGCAGCCGGCACGAACATGCGGCGTGACGGCTGGGCGTCGGCCTGATGGAATAACGGATCGGCAGTGAATCAGCAATAGATCGGCAATAGATCGGCAAAAAACGAGCGCAAAAAACGAGCGCAAAAAAAATCCCTGGCATTGCGTGCCAGGGATTTTTTTTCGAGATAGCCAGATCTGTTTCAGAACGCCCCGACGTAATTCTCCGCCAGGGCCTGCGCCAGCGCGCGCGAACCCACCACGTTTTCCAGCTCCGCCCGCTGCATCGCGCGCTCGAACGGCGTGGCTTCGGCGAAGGTGTGCAGCATGCGCGTCATCCACCACGAGAAGAACTCGGCGCGCCAGATCCGCTTCAGCGCGCGTTCGCTGTAGCCGTCCAGCAGCGCCGTGCTGCCCTTCCTGTAGAAACTGTCCAGCCCTTCGGCGAGGAATTTCACGTCCGACACCGCCAGGTTCATGCCTTTCGCGCCGGTCGGCGGCACGATGTGCGAGGCATCGCCGGCCAGGAACAGGCGGCCGTGGCGCATCGTCGTGCACACGAAACTGCGCATGCCGATGATGCCCTTCTGGAAAATGCGGCCTTCGTTGATTTTCCAACCGTCGCTGGTCTCCACGCGGGCATGCAGTTCGGCCCAGATGCGGTCGTCGGACCAGTTGTCGACGTGGTCGGCCGGATCGCACTGGAAATACAGCCGCTGCACTTGCGGCGTGCGGGTCGAGATCAGAGCGAAGCCCCGTTCGTGCTGCGCATAGATCAGCTCTTCCGACGACGGCGCCGACTCGACGAGGATGCCGAACCAGCCGAACGGGTAGGTGCGCTGGAATTCGGTGCGCGCCACTTCCGGCAGCGTCTTGCGGGACACGCCATGGAAACCGTCGCAGCCGATGACGAAGTCGGCATCGAGCCGGCCCGGTTCGCCCCGGTGCGTGAACGAGACCGATGGCGATTTTCCGTCGATGCCGTCGATGCCGTCGATCCGCACGTCCGATACCTCGAACAGGATGCGGCCCTGTGCCGCGAGACGCGCGGCGACCAGGTCCTTGATCACCTCGTGCTGGGGATACACCGTGATCGCCTTGCCCGTCAGTTCGGTCAGGTCGATGCGGTGGCGCTGGCCGCCGAACGCCAGTTCGATGCCGTGGTGGAGCGCGCCGATTTCGCGCATCCGCCCGCCCACGCCGGTGTCGTTCAGGATATCCATGGTGCCCTGTTCGAGCACGCCGGCGCGGATCGTCGATTCGATGTCTTCACGGCTGCGGCTCTCGAGCACGACCGATTCGATGCCCTGCAGGTGCAGCAGGTGGGAAAGCAGCAGGCCCGCTGGGCCGGCGCCGATAATGGCTGCCTGGGTACGCATGATAAGTCTCCGTCTGGTATTAATTTGATCTGTAAACGGATCGTAATCCTGCTGTCACAATAAAAAAATGGATGAAGCATGCAAATACTTGTACTATTTTGCAAAGCCGATGTCCTGGAAGTCATGAAAACGCTGCCCAACGAGATTCCCCAGTTCGCCCTGTATGGCGACAACACGCCGATCGACAACGCGGAGTTCGTGCACATCGAACTGATCGAAACGCGCAGCCGGCTGCACGACTGGCACATCGGTCCGCACACGCACCGCGCCCTGTTCCAGGTACTGTTCCTGATGGCCGGCCACGTCAGTGCACGGGTGGAAAACATGCAGTGGGAATGCGAGGGGCCGACCGTCATCACGATCCACCCCAGCGTGGTGCATGCGTTCGATTTTTCCGAGGAAGCACAGGGCTATGTGCTGACGATGGACCAGAACGTGGTGTTGTCGGTCGACCTGTTCGCGCCGCTGTTCCTGCGCCCCCAGGCGCTGCGGCTGCACGAGAATCCCGTCCTGCAGGAGCGCCTTGCCGCACTGCTGCAACAGCTGCTGCTGGAGGCGGCGGGGCCGCGCTACGGGCAGGCGCTGATGGTCGAGTGGCTGGCGCGCAGCGTGCTGCTGCTGCTGGTGCGGCTGGAAACCGAGCGGCGCCTGGCCGACCAGTCGGGCCATGTGGAATTCGAACTGTTCAGCCGCTTTCGCGCGCTCGTCGAGGAACACTTCCGCCAGCAGTGGCTGGTCGGGCGCTATGCGGACGAGCTGCACGTCACGCCGGTGCGCCTGAACCGCCTGTGCATGAAACTGGCCGGCAAATCCGCCTTCGAGATGGCACAGGACCGGCTGATGCTGGAAGCCTGCCGCAAGCTCACCTATGTGCCCGCAGCGATCGCCAGCATCGGCTACGAGCTCGGCTTCCAGGACCCGGCCTACTTCAGCCGGCTGTTCCGCAAGCGCATCGGGCTCACGCCGAAGCAGTACCGCGAACAGTCGCGCAGCGGAACGACGACGGACGCCAGATTGCCCGTCGACCCGCTTCTGGCCAAGCTCCCGGCCGATTTAGAGTAGCGACGACAACTCGGCCTGTATCTTGACCATCGCCGGCAGGCAGCGTTCGACCAGCGTATCGAGCGGCATCCTGCCCTCGTGCACGCTGACATTCATCGCCGCCACGATGTCGCCGCGGAAATTGCGCAGTGGCACGGCGATCGCCCGCAGGCCCAGCTCCAGTTCCTGGTCGACGACGGCATAGCCCTGCTCGCGCGCCCGCGCGATTTCCAGCGCCAGGCGTTCGCGGTGCACGATCGTGTGCGCCGTGATCCGCTCCGGTTCCACGGCCGACAGGTAGCGCTCGACCTCTTCCGGTGGCAGGTACGACAGCAGCATGCGCCCGTTCGCTGTGCAGTAGGCGGGCACGCGCGTGCCCGGCTGCAGCGTGGTCGAGACCAGCCGCCCGGCGCTGACGGCCGCCACGCAGACCAGTTGCCCGTCATCGAGCACGCCGCACGATGCCGCCTCGCCCAGCGAATAAGCCAGCCGGTACAGCAGCGGCTGGGCGATGCGCGGCAACCGCGCCGAATGCAGGTAGGATTGCCCCAGCCGCAAAACCGCAGGGGTCAGCCAGAACAGCTTGCCGTCGTGGCGCATGTAGCCCAGGTGCGTCAGCGTGATCAGGTAGCGCCGTGCCGCCGCCCGGGTCAGGCCGGTGCGTCCGGCAACCTCGGCGATCGTCAGGCGCGCGCGTTCCTGGTCGAACGCCTCGATGACCTGCAAGCCTTTTTCAAGGCCGCCGACAAGGTCGCGCGGGTGGGGGACAGCCTGCTCCATCAGAAATCTCCTGTTTTGTGCGAGTATCGCACATAGTGTGCGCACTGCGGATGGTCGATGCTGTTCGTGGCTTGAAGAAGGCGGTGACAAACGCCTACCATGGATCGCATCAACCATATTCAGCAACCGTGCATTGCACACCAGGAGACCCCAGTGAAATTCGATTCCGTCCCATCCGGCGTGTATCCGGAACTCGTCTATCCCGAATACAAGTCCACCGTGAAGCGCGGCCCGTTGCAGCCGCTGCTGCGCCTCGACGCGGCGCTGCCCGTCACCGCCAACATCGCCAACCCGCCCGGCCTGCTGCTGCCGGGCGACGTGGACCTCACCCGCCCGGAAGGCTGCACTGGCGAGGCGATCGGGGAGCGGATCGTCGTGACCGGCCGCGTGACCGATGAAGACGGCAAGCCCGTGCGCAATTCGCTGATCGAAGTGTGGCAGTGCAATTCGGCCGGCCGCTACCGCCACAAGAAGGACCAGCACAATGCGCCGCTCGACCCGAACTTCAACGGCTGGGGCAAGATGCTGACGGACGACGACGGCCGTTACCGCTTCGTGTCGGTCAAGCCCGGTCCTTACCCGTGGGGCAACCACCACAAGGCATTCCGCCCGGCGCACATCCACTTTTCGCTGTTCGGCAACGTGTATGCGCAGCGCCTGGTCACGCAGATGTATTTCCCGAACGATCCGCTGTTCGACTACGATCCGATCTTCAACAGCGTGCCGGACGAAGCCGCGCGCCGGCGCCTGGTTTCGCGCTTCAGCATGGAAGAGACGATGCACGAGCACCTGCTTGGCTACGAATTCGACATCGTCCTGCGCGGACGCGACGCCACCCCGATGGGCCTGTAAGGAGACATACATGAACGCACCCGTGAACGCACCTGCAAACAACATCACCACCTCCCAGACCATCGGCCCGTTTTCCCACGAGGCGTGGCAATGGAGCGTCGACCTCACCGCCAATGTCGAGACCACGGCGCCCACCGTCACCGTGCGCGGCGTGATCTACGACGGCGACGGCACGCCGATCAACGACGCCCAGCTGGAAGCCTGGAACCCCCATGCGGCCGAAGCCGAAGCGCAGCAGGCGATGCCCGGCTTCCGGCGCATGCCCAGCGGCGAGGCCGGCGAGTTCCAGTTCCGCCTGTCGCGCCCTGCCGATGCGCCGGCCGACGCACCTGCGGCCTTCGTGACCGTGTTCGCGCGCGGCCTGGTCAAGCACCAGTTCACCGCCGTGTTCCTCGAAGACGCACCGCCTTCGCCGATCCTGGCGCAAGTGCCGGCCGAACGCCGCGACACCCTGCTGGCGCGCCGCCAGCCGGACGGCAGCTACCGCTGGGACATCCGCATGCAGGGCGACGGGGAGACCGTGTTCTTCGACTACACGTGAAGAACGGGAGAAAAAACGCATGAGCGTATCGATCTTCGACAGCTTCCTCACCACCACCGAGATGATCGCGGTGTTCGACGATGCCGCCATCGTCCAGGGCATGTTCCGCTTCGAGCAGTCGCTGGCCGCCGCGCAGGCCGCCGAGGGGCTGATCCCAGCGGCGGCGGCGCGCGCCATCGCCGGTGTCTGCAAGGCCCAGCTGTATGACATCCCGGCGCTGATCGCGGCCAGCCGCCGCGCCGGCAGCCTGGCCATTCCGCTGGTCAAGGAGCTGACCAGGACCGTCGCGCTGTACGACAAGGACAGCGCCGCCTTCGTCCATTGGGGCAGCACCAGCCAGGACGTGGTCGATACCGCGCTCGTGCTGGCCACCCGTGAAGCATTGAAGCTGATCGACGACGGGCTGACGCAGTTGTCCACCACCCTGCTGGCGCTCGCCGCCGCGCACATCGACACGCCGGTGCTGGCCCGCACGCTGATGCAGCCGGCCCAGGTGACCAGCTTCGGCTGGAAGGTGCTGGGCTGGGCCGCGCCGCTGCTGCGCGCCCGCGAACGCGTGCGCGATGCCGCCGGCCGCGCGCTGCAGCTGCAGCTGGGCGGCGCCGTCGGCACGCTGGCCGTGATGGGCGAAAAGGCCGATGCGGTGGCAAACCGCCTGGCCGCCGACCTGGGCCTCAAGGTTGCCGATGCGCCGTGGCATACCCAGCGCGACGAATGGGTGCGCCTTGGCCTGGAAATCGCGGTACTGACGGGCAGCCTGGGCAAGATCGCCACCGACCTGTCGCTGATGGCGCAGGGCGAGATCGGCGAACTGGCCGAACCGTCGGGCAACGGGCGCGGCGGCTCGTCGGCCATGCCGCACAAGCGCAATCCCGTGTCGGCGATGATCGCGCTGGCTGCCGCCGGCCGCACGCCGCAGCACGCCGCGGCGCTGCTGGCCGCCATGGGCCAGCAGCACGAGCGCGGCCTGGGCAACTGGCAGGCCGAACTGGCCGAGTGGCCGCCGCTGTTCATCAGCGCCCATGGCGCGCTGCAGGCGCTCAACGACGCGTTTGGCGGGCTCCATGTCGACAGCGGGCGCATGCTGCGCAATATCGATGCGCTGCAGGGGCTGATCTTCGCCGAGGCCCTGTCGATCGCGCTGGCCGAACACATCGGCCGGCCAGCGGCGCACGAATTCGTCGAAGGCCTGACCCGCCGCGCGGTCGCCGAAAACCGCCACCTGGCCGACCTGCTGCCCGAAGCGGTGCGCGCCAGCGACGCGCTGCGCGATCGCTGCGATCCATCCTCCCTGCAGGCCCTGTTCGACCCGGTCGCCGCCGCTTCGGCCGCGCGGCGCCTGGCCGGGCGCCAGCTGTCGGCACTGCGCACGCAGGACGCCGCATTCACCACGGAACCCAGAAAATGACCTACGATCCTTTCGATCATGACTTCGAACGCGGCCTGCAGAACCGCCGCACCATCCTCGGCGATGAATGGGTCGACCGCTCGCTGAACAACGCCAATGCGTTCAACGCCGACTTCCAGAACCTGATCACGCGCTTCGCCTGGAACGAGATCTGGGGCCGCCCCGGCCTGGAATACAAGACGCGCCGCGCCATCGTGCTGTCGATCACCATCGCGCTGGGCCGCTGGGAGGAATTCGAGCTGCACGTGCGCGCCGCGCTGCGCGCGGGCGCCGCGGGCGGAATGAGCCCGGACGAGATCAAGGAAGTGCTGATGCAGTCCGCCATCTATGCCGGCGTGCCGGCCGCCAACACCGCGTTCGCGCACACGCAGCAGATCCTGCGCGAGATCGGCGACAGCGTCGCCGGTTCGCTCGCGCCCACGCAGCCGGGCGCCGTGCCGCACCCCGGCGTCGGCCAGGCCGGCCGCACCGCCAGCCGCCCCGCCCTGCACTACACCGTGCGCGAACCCCGCAACGGCCAGGCGCCGCGGCGCACCGTGGTGCTGAGCCATGCGCTGGGCATGGACCTGGCGATGTGGGATGGGCTGGGCAGCCTGCTGGCCGAGGACTGCCGCGTGATCGCCTACGACCACCGTGGCCATGGCGGCTCGGAAGCGCCCGAGGGCGCCTACGACATGGCCGCGCTGGCCGACGACGCGGCACGCCTGCTGCTCGAACTGGGCACCGGGCCGGTCACGTGGATCGGGCTGTCGATGGGCGGCATGGTCGGCCAGGAGCTGGCGCTGCGCCACCCGGCCCTGGTCGAGGCGCTGGTTATTGCCAATTCCTCGTCAGGCTATCCGGAAGCGGCGCGGGACGCATGGAAGCAAAGGATCGCCACCGTGCGCGAACAGGGCATCGAAGCGATCGCCGACACCGTGATGGGCCGCTATTTCCACGAAGCGTTCCGCGCCACGCATGGCGGTACCGTGGCCCGCTGGCGGCGCCGGCTGACCAGCACCGATCCGGTCGGCTACGCAGGCTGCTGCCATGCCGTGGGCAATGTCGACACGACCGCGCGGCTGCCCGCCATCGCCGTGCCGACGCTGGTGATCGCCGGCGAACTCGACCAGGGCGCGCCCGTGGCGATGTCGCAAACCATCGCCGATGCCATCCCCGGCGCCAGGCTGGTCGTGCTGGCCGACGCATCGCACATCGCCGCCATCGAACAGCCCGCCGCCTTCGCCCGCGCCGTGCAGGACTTCCTGCGCTAAAAAACAGAGGCAAAAAAATAGGGACGGATCCTGTTTTTCAGGAAATTTCCTGAAAAACAGGCGGTCCGGCGTTCCGGTCCGTCCCGGGTTTTCGGCTTTTCGGATTTCGGGTTATTGCGGATTTCCCGCGGTTACACCCCTGGGTCGGCGAAGTCGTCGACCTTGTCGAACTCCACGTTGAACATGCCGCCGTCGACCTGGCCGGCCTTGCGGATATACACGGTCTGCACGATATCGCGGCTGGCGGCGTCGATCCGCACCGGGCCGCGCACGCTGTTCCAGCTCAGCCCCTTCATCGCCGCAAGCAGCTTGCCGCCATCGGCATCGCCGCCCGTCTTGGCCAGCGCCTGGTACAGCAGGTGCATGCCGTCATACGCGCCCACCGAGTGGAAATTCGGCCGCATGCCCTTGTTCGCGGCCATGAACGCGCTGACGTAGGCCTTGTTGTCCGCCGAAGGATGCGCGGCGGAGTAGTGGTGGCTGCTGACAACGCCGGTGGCGGCCGCGCCGATACCGGCCATCAGGTCGTCGTCCAGCACGTCGCCGGTGCAGATCAGCCGGATACCGGCGGCGGCCAGGCCGCGGTCGTTGAACTGCTTGAGCACCGCGGCACCTTCCCCCGACGGCACGAACACGAAGAGCGCGTCGGGTTTGGCGTCCTTCACGCGCGCCAGGAACGGCGCGTAGTCGGGATTGCGCAGCGGCGCGCGCAGCGAGCCGGCCACCTTGCCGCCGCCGGCGGTGAACCGCTTGACGAATACCTTCTCGGCATCGAGCCCCGGGCCGTAGTCGGCCACCAGCGTCATCACGCTGCCAATGCGGTTCTTGGCCGCCCAGCCGGCCAGCGGCGCGGTCACCTGCGCCAGCGTGAAGCCGGTGCGCACGATGAACGGCGAGCGCTGTGGAATGATCGACGTGGCGGCGGCCATCACGATCATCGGCACCTTCGCCTGCGTGGCGATCGGCGCCGCGGCCAGCGCCAAGGGCGTGAGGCCGAAGCCGGCCAGCACGCTCACCTTGTCGCGTGCCACGAGTTCCTGCGCGATCCGTTTCGTCACGTCCGGTGCCGTGCCGCCGTCATCCTTCAGCACGATCTCGACCTTGCGGCCGGCAACGCTGTCGCCATGCTGTTGCTGGTACAGCTTCACGGCGGCCTCGATCTGTCGGCCGGTCGAGGCGAACGGGCCGGACATCGGCACGATCAGCCCCACCTTCAGCGGCCCGGCCGCGAACGCGAACGACGGCAGCAAGCCCGTGCCTGCAATGGCGGCCGCGCCGGCCAGCAGGGTGCGGCGTTTCGGTTGGTAGTGTGTCATGGTCTCCTCCTTGTTATTGTTGAACTGCGGGTGAACTTCGGGTGAACTGCGGGTGAACCGGGGAACTACAGGTCCAGCACCAGCAGCGCGGATTTCGCCCGCGAGCAGCATGGCGTGAACTGGTCGTTGGCGGCCTGCTCTTCTTCCGTCTGGTACAGGTCGCGGTGCTCCGGCGTGCCTTCCAGCACGCGCGTCAGGCAGGTGCCGCACACGCCCTGCTCGCACGATACCGGCACGTCGACGCCGTTCTCCGCCAGCACCTGCACCGCCGTCTGCCCGGGTGGCACCGTGTACGTGGCGCCGGTACTGGCGATGCGCACATCGAATGCACGCTCGACGTCCGCGCCCGCCGCCGGCGCGGCGCCGAAGTATTCGCGGTGCAGGCGGTCGTCCTGCCAGCCCAGCGTGCGCGCCGCATCCAGCACGCCATCGATATAGCCGGCCGGGCCGCACACATACAGGTGCGTGCCCGGCGGACAGTCGGCCAGCGCGGCCGCCGCATCGAGCCGTGTGCCTTCATCGGCGATGTGCAGGCGCACGCTTGCTGCGAACGGTGCCCCCTCCAGCCGGCTGCGGAAGGCCGCACGCGCCGCGCTGCGTGCGCTGTAGTGCAGCGTGAACGGCAGGCCCTGCGCATGCAGGTGCTCGGCCATCGCCAGCAGCGGCGTGATGCCGATGCCGCCGGCGAACAGCACGCTGTGGTGCGGCCCTTCCGCCAGGCCGAAATGGTTGCGCGGCACGCCGATCGCCAGTTCGCTCCCTTCGACGATGCGCTCGTGCATCGCGATCGAGCCGCCGCGCGACGCCGGCTCGCGCAGCACGCCGATCAGGTAGCGGTGCGTCTCGTGCGGCGCATTGCACAGCGAGTACTGGCGCACGATGCCGTCGCCCAGGTGCACGTCGATGTGCGAGCCGGCCGTGAACGGCGGCAGCGGCGCGCCATCGGCGGGCACCAGCTCGTAGCTGCTGACATCGTCGGCCTCGCCCGTCCGGCGCGCCACCCTGACCTTCAGCGTGCTCATGCCGCCACCTGCGCCTGCGCCGATGCTTCGCGCGCCAGCCAGCGGTCGATCACCTTGCGCGACTGCACGCCGCCGGCATCGATGTTCAGCATCAGCAGGCGCCGTTCGGGATGGCGCAGGATGTTGGCCTGCTGCTGTTCCAGCATGGCCCGGTCTTCGCCGAAGATCCTGCCCTGGCCGGTGCGGATCGTGTCCGTCAGCGCCTGGTCCTGTGCCTTGAAGTTGCGTGCCATGCCCCAGAAGTACCAGTGCGTGGTGTCGGTCTCCGGGGTGATGAAGTCGACCACGATCGACGATGCCTTGAACTCGGCCGGCGCGTCGTAGCCGCCCTTGCCGGCCAGCGCCACGCCGACTTCGATCAGCACATGGCTCGGTGGCGTGAAGTGGCAGATCTGCCAGCGGTCCACCGGCTGGTCATCGGGCAGGCCATTGCCGCGCAGCGCCGCCTGCCAGAACGGCGGCGGCAGCACGTTTTCCATGAAGCGGCTGGTGATCACCTCGTCGCCGGTGGTCTTCGTGGTGACAGGCACCTCGTCGATCTCCTTCTGGCCGATCGACGAGGCGTGCACGTAGGTCTCGTGCGTCAGGTCCATCAGGTTGTCGATCATCAGCCGGTAGTCGCAGCCGATGTGGTACAGGCCACCGCCGTAGGCCCAGTCCTCGTCCACGGCCCATTGCAGGTGCGGGATCGTGGCGGGATCGGCCAATGCGGCATCGCCGGGCCAGACCCAGATGAAGCCATAACGCTCGGCGACGGGATAGCTGCGGATGCACGGGAAGCCGCGCACGCGCTGCCCGGGCATCGCCACCGGCTTGCCGTCGCAGCCCATCTGCAGCCCGTGGTAGCCGCACACCAGCGTGCCGTCGCGCACGAAGCCCAGCGACAGCGGCGCGCCGCGGTGCGGGCAGAAATCCTCGACGGCGGCCACGCCCTGCGCGGCGCGGTAGAACACAATTCGTTCACCACAGACCTGGCGGCCGAGCGGCTTGTCGGCGATCTCGTCGGGCGTGGCGGCAACATACCAGGCGTTTTTCGGGTACAGGGGGGCGTTCATGCGGTCTCCTTTTTGGTTTAATATTCAGTACACTGAATATTAGGAAGTTCGTCCGCCGAAGTAAACTACGCACGAAAAATATTTATCGACGAGCCATGGACAATATTACCGACAACGGCAGCGCAAGTGACAATCACGGCGACAGCGTTTTGCTCGACCTGCACGAACACCCCGGCCACCTGCTGCGCCGTGCGCAACAGATCTCGGTGTCGATCTTCCACGATGAAATCGCCGGCGAACTGACGCCGGTGCAATACGCGCTGCTGCGCACCCTCGCCGCCCGCCCCGGCATCGACCAGGTCACGCTGGCCGGACTGGTGGCGGTCGACACGTCGACCGGCGCCAGCGTGTGCGCCCGCCTCGAGGAAAAAGGCCTGCTGGAGAGGAAAGTCATCCCGCACAACCGGCGCCAGCGCGCACTGACGATCACGCCGGAAGGCGCCGCCCTGCTGCAACGGCTCGACGCGGCAGTCCACCGGCTGCGCGAACGGCTGCTCGCGCCCCTGACGGAACGCGAACAGGCGCAATTCATGCGGCTGCTGAACAAGCTGGTGCTGGAGAACAACGACCAGAGCCGCGCCCCGCTGGCCCGACCGGACGCCGCCTGAGGCCACCTGCGGCCACAGCCCAGCCCGTGTCCACCTTGGGGTCACACCCCGACATAGACACGAGCTCATCTATCGAACAGCCGCTGGCCCGACTTGCCGCCGGGTCGAGCACCGCGGGGAACAGGAATTTATCATTGGCAATCGTTGCAATGATCAGTCCGTGTCCATGTCGGGGTGTGACCCCAGAGTGGACACGAGCCCGGCCATATGCTGCAGGCTTCGGGCCTGGGCCTTGTCACATCAGGCGGCCACCGACACCAGCCGGTCCAGCTTGGCGCCGTCGTCGAGCAGCTCGCGGCTGTCGGAGTCGTGCACGATGCAGCCGCGGTCGAGCACGATGGCGCGCTGTGTCAGCGACAGCGCCAGCCGCGCATGCTGTTCGACGACGATCACCGACAGCCCCTCGTCCCGCACCAGCTTGCGGATCACGCCCAGCAGTTCCTGCACGATGATCGGCGCCAGGCCTTCCATCGGCTCGTCCAGCAGCAGCATGCGCGGATTGGTCATCAGGGCCCGGGCGATGGCGACCATCTGCTGCTCGCCGCCGGACAGCTGGTTGCCCATGTTGGTGCGGCGCTCCTGCAGCCGCGGGAAGACCTGGTAGATCTTCTGCACGTCCCAGCGGCCCGGCCGCGCCACCACGGTGAGATGCTCCTCCACCGTCAGCGACGGGTACATGTGGCGCTCCTGCGGCACCCACCCGAGCCCGGCACGGGCGCGTTGATGGGGCGCCACGCGGGCGATGTCCTTGCCGGCCCAGCGGATCGCGCCCCTGTGCAGGCGCGTCAGCCCCATCAGCGTGGTCAGCAGGCTGGTCTTGCCGACGCCGTTGCGTCCCAGCAGCGCCAGGCTGTCACCCTCGTCCAGCGCGAACGACACGTCTTCCAGCACCACGGATTCGCCGTAGCCGGCCGTGATCCGGTCCACCGCCAGCAGTTCAGTCATGGCCGCCCTCCCCCAGGTAGACTTCCTTGACACGCGGGTCCGCGGCGATTTCGGCCGGCGTCCCCTCGGTCAGCACCTTGCCGCCGACCAGCACGGTAATGCGCTCGGCAAACTTGAAGACCAGCCCCATGTCGTGTTCGATGAAGACGATGGTCACGTCGCGCGGCAGGCCGGCGATCACTTCGAACAGTTCGCGGCTTTCCGCCTGCGGAATGCCGGCGGCGGGTTCGTCCAGCAGCAGGATCTTCGGCTGCGTGGCCAGTGCCAGGGCGATTTCCACCAGCCGCTGCTTGCCGTAGGCCATGCTGCGGGTGATGCTGTTGGCCTGGTCGGCAAGGCGCAGCGACTGCAGCAGCGCCATCGCCTCGTCCACCACGGCGTGATGCCGGGCCACCGTTTTCCACCACACATTCTGCAGCCCGCGCCGCTCGCCGATCGCCAGCACCACGGATTCGAGCACCGTCAGTCCGGCGAACAGCGTGTTGATCTGGAACGTGCGCGTCATGCCCCGCTTTACCCGCCCGTGCTGCGGCAGGTGCGTGATGTCCTCGCCGCCAAGGTAGACCTTGCCGCTGGTCGGCGCGAAGCCGCCCGTCAGCAGGTTGATGAAGGTGGTCTTGCCGGCACCGTTCGGGCCGATCAGCGCATGCCGCGCGCCCGGCGTGAACGTCAGCGAAACGTCGCTGTTGGCCTTGAAGGCGCCCCAGCTCTTCGACAGGCCTTCGGTGCGCAAAGTGGTATCGGTCATTTCGTCTCCTTCCGTTCCCGCATGCGTTCCAGCACAGCCGCAAACCCGCCCACGATGCCGCCCTTGGCGAACAGCACGATGCACACCAGCAGCAGGCCGATCCAGAACTGCCAGTAGGTGGGGTTGATGCCGGCGATCTTGTCCTGCGCGATCATGAAGACGGCAGTGCCGACCAGCGCGCCATACAGCCGCCCGGTGCCGCCCAGCACCAGCATGATCAGCAGTTCCGCCGAGCGCGGGAAGCCCAGCATGTCGAGCCCGACGAACTGCGTGGTCTGCGCCAGCAGCGCCCCGGCGATGCCGGCCACCACGGCGCCCACCGTGAACACGGCGCGCAGCCGGCGGTTGACGTCCGCGCCGATCGCCGGCATGCGGCGGCCGCCTTCGCGGATGCCGCGCAGGCCCAGCCCGAACGGCGAAGCCACCAGCCGCCGCAGCACCAGGAATACGAGGAACAGCACCACATAGCTGTACACGAAGCCGGTCCTGCCTTCCAGGTCGAATTCGAAGGTGCCCAGCAGGTTGCCGACCATCATGCCGGACAGGCCGTCGACCCCGCCCGTCAGCCACGAGGCCTTGTTGGCCGCCTCGAACAGCATCAGGCCGATACCGAGCGTGACCATCAGGCGCGTCAGGTCCTGGCCGCGCACGACGAGGAAGCTGACGATCCAGCCGAAGATGCCGGCGACCACGGCACCGGCCAGCAGGCCGCTGACCGGCTCGCCCCAGCCATGCACGGACAGCAGGCCGGCCGTGTAGGCACCGAGCCCGAAGAACGCCGCATGGCCCAGCGACACGATGCCGGCATAGCCGAGGATCAGGTCGAGCGACAGCGCGAACAGCCCCACGATCATGATCTGGCTGGTCAGCACCAGGTACTGGGGAAACAGGAACCAGCTCGCCAGCGGCAGCAGCCAGAACACCACTTCCAGCGCGTGCCAGCGGCCGTCCGGCAGGCGCGGCACGGGCGGCACCGCGGCCTGCCGCGGCTCTGCACCCGGCTTGCCACCAGCGCTCACCTCCGTCTTTGACAATGCGTTCATGCTTTCCTCCTGACCAGGCCCGCGGGGAACAGCAGCAGCAGCACGACCATCAGCGCGTAGATGACGAACGCGCCGATTTCGGGCACATAGTACTTGCCGGCGACGTCGAACACGCCCAGCACGATCGCTGCCAGCAGCGGGCCGGTGATCGTGCCGGCGCCGCCCACGGCGACCACGAGCAGGAAGTAGACCATGTACTTGACCGGGAAGCTGGGGTCGAGCCCCAGCACGTCGATGCCCAGGCCGCCGCCCAGGCCGGCCAGGCCGGAGCCCAGCGCGAACGTCAGGCTGAACACGCGGCTGACATTGATGCCGAGGCCTTCGGCCGCGACCTGGTTGTCGACCGAAGCACGGATCTGCGCGCCGAAGCGGGTGCGCTCGATCAGCAGGCCCAGCAGCACGGTGACGACGACCACCACGCCGATCAGGAACAGCCGGTAGCTGCCCACCTCGAGGCCGGACAGCGACACCTGCCCGCGCAGCCATTCGGGCAGGCTGACCGGTTGCTGCGTGGGCCCGAAGAAGTACGTGGCGCCGGCCACCGCCATGAACGTGAGGCCGATCGAGAACAGCACCTGGTCCAGGTGGCTGGCCTTGTAGAGCCGGCGGTAGAGCGTGCGCTCGAGGATGAAGCCGGCCAGCGCCGAGGTGGCGAACGCCAGCGGCAAGGTGGCCAGGAACGGCACGCCGGCGCGATCGAGCAGCATCACGCAGACATATCCACCCAGCATGGCGAACGCGCCGTGGGCCAGGTTGATGAAGTTCATCATGCCCATCGTGACCGACAGGCCGACACTGATCAGGAACAGCAGGCTGCCGTAGGCCACGCCGTCGAACAGGACGCCGATCATCGCCGGCCCCGGCTCGTGGTATTGCAAAGGGAATCCATGGTGGTCTCCTCGATTCTCCAAGATCGGCACGCGGCCGTCGCTCTTCGTCGGCTGGCCGCGCTCAAAGGTACTGCTTGCTGCTACATCGTCATCACACCCGTTCGATCACGATGGCGATGCCCTGCCCGACGCCGATGCACATGGTGGCCAGGGCGAAGCGCCCGCCGCCGCGGTGCAGCTGGTTCACAGCGGTGGTCACCAGGCGCGCACCGCTCATGCCGAGCGGGTGGCCCAGCGCAATGCCGCCGCCCCATGGATTGATGCGCGGATCGTCCTGGGACAGGCCCAGCTCGCGGACCACGGCGATGGCCTGCGATGCAAAGGCTTCATTGAGTTCGATGACGTCGAACTGGTCCAGCGTCATGCCCAGGTGTGCCAGCAGCTTCTGCGTGGCCGGTGCCGGGCCGATGCCCATCACGCGCGGCGCCACGCCGGCCGTGGCCATGCCCACGATGCGCGCGCGCGGCACCAGGCCATGCGCGGCGGCCGATTTCTCATTGGCCAGCAGCAGCGCGCAGGCGCCGTCGTTGACGCCGGACGCGTTGCCCGCGGTCACCGTGCCGTCCGGGCGCACGACGCCCTTCAGTTTGGCCAGCGCTTCGAGCGAAGTGGCGCGCGGGTGCTCGTCGCGGGCGAAGACGATCGGCTCGCCCTTCTTCTGCGGGATCGTCACCGGCACGATTTCGGCATCGAAGTACCCCGCCTCCTGGGCGGCGATCACGCGCTGCTGGCTGGCCAGCGCGAAACGGTCCTGGTCTTCGCGGCTGACATTGAAATCGGTGGCCACGTTCTCCGCCGTTTCCGGCATCGAGTCGGTGCCGTACAGCTTCTTCATCAGCGGGTTCACGAAGCGCCAGCCGATCGTGGTGTCGTAGATGGCGGCGTTGCGCGAGAAGGCGCTGTCGGCCTTGCCCATCACGAACGGCGCGCGCGTCATCGATTCCACGCCGCCGGCCAGCATCAGCGAGGTGTCGCCCGAGCGGATCGAGCGCGCGGCGATGCCCACGGCATCCATGCCCGAGCCGCACAGCCGGTTGACGGTGGTGCCGGGCACCTGTTGCGGCAGGCCCGCCAGCAGCGCCGACATGCGCGCCACGTTGCGGTTGTCCTCGCCGGCCTGGTTGGCGCAGCCGTAGATCACGTCGTCGACGGCTTCCCAGTCGACTTGGGGATTGCGGCGCACCAGCTCGGCCAGCGGCAGCGCGCCCAGGTCGTCGGCGCGCAGGTCCTTCAGGGCGCCGCCGTAGCGGCCGATCGGGGTGCGGATCGCGTCGCAGATGAATGCTTCGGTCATTTCGTGTTCTCCTTGGCTGTATTTTCGCCGTGTTGCCGGATCAGTGGTGCGCCGGTGCGCTTCTGCAGTTCCTCGAATGTCAGTCCTTCGACCATCTCGCGCACGACCAGGCCGTCCGCCGTCACGTCGATCACGGCCAGGTCGGTATAGATGCGGTTCACGCAGCCGATGCCGGTCAGCGGGTAGCTGCACTGCTCGACGATCTTGCTCTCGCCCGACTTGGTCTGGTGGTCCGTCATCACGAACACCTGCCGCGCGCCGATGGCCAGGTCCATCGCGCCGCCGACGGCGGGGATCGCATCCGGCGCGCCGGTGTGCCAGTTCGCTAGGTCGCCCGTGCCCGATACCTGGAAGGCGCCCAGCACGCAGATATCGAGATGGCCGCCGCGCATCATCGCGAACGAGTCGCCATGATGGAAGTAGGCACCGCCCTGCAACAGCGTGACCGGCTGCTTGCCGGCGTTGATCAGGTCTTCGTCTTCCTCGCCGGGCGCCGGCGCCGGGCCCATGCCCAGCAGGCCGTTCTCGCTGTGCAGGAAGATCTCGCGGTCCGGCGGCAGGTAGTTCGCCACCATCGTCGGCAGGCCGATGCCCAGGTTGACGTAGGCGCCTTCGTGGATGTCCTGCGCCACGCGTTTCGCCATAGCGTCGCGGCTCATTTTCTGGATAGTCATTGTGCTTCCTCCTGCACCACCCGCTGCACGAAGATGCCCGGGGTGACGATATGTTCGGGGTCGAGCTCGCCCAGTTCGACGATGCGCGTGACCTGCGCGATCGTCACCCTGGCGGCGGTGGCCATGATCGGGCCGAAGTTGCGGGCGGTCTTGCGGTACACCAGGTTGCCCCAGCGGTCGCCGTGCAGCGCCTTGATCAGCGCGAAGTCGGCGTGGATCGGCGATTCGAGCACGTAGTTCTTGCCGTTGATCATGCGGGTTTCCTTGCCTTCGGCCAGCAGCGTGCCGTAGCCGGTCGGCGAGAAGAAGCCGCCGATCCCGGCGCCGGCGGCGCGGATGCGCTCGGCGAGGTTGCCTTGCGGCGTCAGTTCCAGCTCGATCTCGCCGGCGCGGTACAGCGCGTCGAACACCTGCGAGTCCGCCTGGCGCGGGAACGAGCAGATGATCTTTTTCACCCGCTTGGCCTTGAGCAGCGCGGCCAGGCCGGTTTCGCCATTGCCGGCGTTGTTGTTGACGATGGTGAGGTCGCGGGCGCCCTGCGCGATCAGCGCGTCGATCAGCGCCGACGGCATGCCGGCATTGCCGAAGCCGCCGATCATCACGGTCGCGCCGTCATGAATGCCGGCCACGGCTTGCGCCATGGTGTCGATAGTCTTGTCAATCACGATTCTTCCTTACGCTTGAAATTAAATCCCGGTTGTTCGATAATCGAACTATAATCTGTTAATCGAACATCCTCAGTGTGGCACCGGCGTCCCCGAAGGTCAAGCGGAAAAAGCCTGATGAGCATCCGCCGGGTCTCAGGCGTGCCTTGGCGGGGCTGGTATGCGGCTTGCTCCGGCGGCTGCTCCCTTACAATCGCAGCACTTCACAAAAGACCGTCATGACCACGACCTCCAAGACCCCTCTTCCGGCGGAGCGCGAACCCAGCATCGCCGAACAGATCGAAGCGCTGACCGATCCCAGCTTCATGACGTCGCTGGCGCGCGGCCTTGCCGTGCTGCAGGCGTTTTCCGATTCGCGCCGCAGCCTGACGATCGCCCAGATCAGCCAGAAGACCGGCATCCCCCGCGCCGCCGTCAGCCGCTGCCTGTACACCCTCAAGCAGCTCGGCTATGCCGAATCGGACGTCAACAACTACTCGCTGCGGCCGAAGGTGCTCACGCTCGGCTACTCCTACCTGTCGTCGACGCCGCTGACCGTCTCGTCCCAGCCTTACCTGAACGGCATCAGCCGCACGCTGAACGAATCGTGCTCGCTGGCGGTGCTGGACGAGAACGAGATCCTGTACGTGGCCCGCTCGGCGACCTCGCGCGTGATGTCGGTGGCGCTCAATACCGGCAGCCGGCTGCCCGCCTACTGCACTTCGCTGGGCCGGGTAATGCTGGCCCACCTGCCCGAACCGGCACTGCAGGCCTACCTCGACAAGGTGCGCCTGAAGCCGCTGACCGAGCACACGATCACCACCCAGAAACAGCTGCGCGCCGTGCTGGCGCAGGTGCGCGAACAGGGCTATGCGATCAACAACGAAGAGCTCGAAGTGGGCCTGCGCTCGATCGCGGTCCCCGTGCGCGGCGCTTCCGGCACCGTGCATGCGGCACTGAACGTCGGCGCCCAGGCCGCCCGCGTCAGCGCCCGCCAGATGGAAGAGCAGTTCCTGCCGGTGCTGCTGCAGGGCGCCCGGGAGCTGGCGGTGCTGCTGCCGTAAGCTAATGCTCAGTCCGTGTCATGGTGCCTGACCCCTTGACACGGGCCCGGCCGTAGCGTGTTTTTCTAGAAGTGGTGGCGGATGCCGGCCATGATGCCGCGCTGTGGCTTGCCGGCGCCGACCGCGCCACCGGCATCGAGGGCGATGGCGGCGGCGCCATCGTTGTCCATGATGCCCAGCGCGCCATACACGGCGGTACGGGTCGACAGGTAGTAGGTCAGCCTGGCCACCACCATGTCGGTATCGTCGCCGCTGCGCTTGACGTTCTTGCGCGCCACCTGCGCATCGAGCGTGAGGAAAGGATTGACCGGGTGGCTCACGCCCAGGTAATACAGCTCGGAGTCGGTCACGCCGGTGGCGGCATTGGTCTTGCGGTCGATGACGCCGGCGCCCAGCTTGGTGGCGCCGAACATCCAGTAGCCGTTGACGGTCACGCGCCGGTCGTAGTTGCTGCTGCTCGTCAGGCCGCCGGCCGCGCCGGTGTTGCCGTACAGCTTGTCGTAGGAGGCGTTGATGCCATAGGCCTTGACTTCATACCCCAGCAGCGCCGTATATTGGCGGCAGGCCTTCGAGTCGGCCGGCGATTCGCCCGCGCAGCCGGTGGCCGCAGGGCCGCCCGAGGACGAGCTGTCGCGGCCGAAGCTGACCGTGGCGCCCGCCACGATGCCATCGAAATTGCCGAGGTAGCCGATGGCGTTGTCGCTGCGGGCGTTCGGCAGGTAGGCGTCGATGCTGCCGATCGCGAACAGGTTCGGGCCCAGCACATCGGCCTTCTGGGTGGCGACATAGGTCATGTTGATCTGGCGGCCCAGGGTCAGCGTGCCCCATTTGCCCTTCAGGCCCACGCTGGCCTGGCGGCCGAACAGGCGGTTGCCCTGGCCCATCGTGCCGGTGTCCGGGCCGAAGCCGCTCTCCAGCGTGAAGACCGCCGACAGCCCGCCGCCCAGGTCCTCGGTGCCGCGAAAGCCGATGCGCGACGGGAACGATCCCGTCAGCGACGGTATCTTGGTGACCGAATCGCCGTTCGCGTTGGTATTGTCCACACGCGCCACGGCGGTATCGATGATGCCGTAGATCGTGACATTGCTTTGCGCGTACGCCGCGCCCACGGCCAGCAGCGCCAGCGCGCCGGCCACTGCCTTGCGCATGCCGCGGCTGCGCGCCGTCCCGCCGATGATGACTTCGTTCATGCTGTCTCCTGAGTTGTTATATGGGTACGGGTACCGGCCGCATGGAAGCCGGATTGCCTGCCCGTTCGATCATCGAACAATCGATTGCTTATCGAACGATGCATCGATACTATTGCCGTTATCGAGGGCTTGTCAAGAATCTCAAGGCGCCTGATGATGTTTGAAATACACAAAACCAATGGAGACAACCATGAAATTCACACACGGCGCCCTCGCCGCGCTCTTCGCCGGCACCCAGTTGCTGGCCATGCCGCTGGCGCAGGCACAGGAAACCATCAAGGTCGGCGTGATCGCCGCCTTTTCCGGCCCGTTCGCCGATTACGGCAAGCAGATGGAAGGCGGCATCAAGGCCTACATGGCCCAGCATGGCGACACGGTGGCCGGCAAGAAGATCCAGCTGATCCTCAAGGACACCACCGGCCCGTCGCCGGAAATCGCCAAGCGGCTGGCGCAGGAACTGGTGGTGCGCGACAAGGTGGACTTCCTGGCCGGCTTCGGCCTCACGCCGGAGGCGCTGGCCGTGGCGCCGATCGCGCAGCAGGCAAAGAAGCCGATGATCATCATGAATGCCGCCACGTCGTCGATCACGACCAAATCGGACTACATCGCCCGCTTTTCGATGACGCTGCCGCAGATCTCGGCGCCGATGGGCACCTGGGCGGCAAAGAACAAGCTGAACAAGGTGATCACGCTGGTGGCGGACTACGGCCCCGGCCTGGATGCCGAGGCGGCATTCAGGAAGACGCTGGAAGGCGCCGGCGGCAAGGTGACGGAATCGATCCGCGTGCCGCTGCGCAACCCCGAGTTCGCGCCGTTCATCCAGCGCATCAAGGATGCCAGACCGGATGCGATCTTCGTGTTCGTGCCGGCCGGCGAGCAAAGCATCGCCTTCATGAAAGGCTACCGCGAACGGGGCCTGGCAGCCGCCGGCATCAAGGTGATCGCCACCGGCGACCTGACCGACGACCACGTGCTGCCGGCAATGGGCGATGCCACGCTGGGCGTGATCACCACGTTCCACTACTCGGCCGCGCACGACTCGCCGGAGAACAAGGCTTTCCTGAAAAGCTATGCCGCCGCGAACCCGGGCGGCGGCCGGCCGAACTTCATGGCCGTGGGTGCCTACGACGGCATGGCCGCCATCTATGAAGTGGCGCGCAAGCTCGGTGGCAAGATCGACGGCGACAAGGCGATGGCCGTGCTGAAGACGATCAAACTGGCCAGCCCGCGCGGCCCGATCGCCATCGACCCGGCCACCCGCGATATCGTGCAGACCGTCTACGTGCGCGAAGTGAAGAAGGTGGGCAACGAGGTATACAACATCGAGTTCGACAGGTTCGCCGACCTGAAGGATCCGGGCAAGCAGTAGGCGCTGTTCGCGTAAGGTAGAGGAACTTCCACGCCGCAATGCTGTCTGACCTCCTGTTGAGATACTTCATGACTATCAGGAGGCCAGCATGGGCACGGCGGATTTCCAGGTGTTGTTCAAGGCGTTGGCAGAGCTCCAGCTTTCAGCCGACGAACTGGCCTGTTTACAGGGCTTTCTCGCGGCAGCCGCCCAGCCGGGCCACTGCTTTACGCTGATCGAGGAAGCGGCCAGCAAAAGAATATGTCCGCACTGCGCCGGCAACCGCTGCCACCGCTGTGGCCAGGCCAACGGCCTGCAGCGCTATCGCTGCCTCGGCTGCAGGCATAGTTTCAACGCGTTGACCGGCACGCCGCTGGCCCGCCTGCGGCTGCGCGAAAAATGGCTGCCGTATCTGCAATGCCTGATCGGTTCCGACACGGTGCGGGCCGCAGCCCGGCACGTGGCAGTGGCGAAATCGACCAGCTTCCGGTGGCGGCACCGCTTCCTTGCCGCAGTGCGCCGGGCGCCACTCCCCAGGCTCTCGGGCATTGTCGAAGCCGACGAAACGTATCACCTTGCATCGCAAAAGGGCTCGCGCAACCTGAAGCGTCCTGCCCGCAAGCGCGGCGGCAAAGCGGCATGCCGAGGCATCAGCAGGGAGCTCGATTGCATCCTGGTGGCGCGCGACCGCACCCGTCATACCTGTGCTTTCGTGACGGGGTGCGGGCCGGTCACGGCGGCGCAACTGGCAACGCACCTGCTGCCGGTGCTGGCGCGCGACGCCCTGCTGGTCAGCGATGCGGCCAAGGCCTACCAGGCGTTCGCAAAGAACTCTGGAATAAGCCATGAGTTTGTGAACGTGCGGGCCGGCCTGCGAACCCGCTGCGCGCTGCACATCCAGGGGGTCAAGGGATGGCACGGCCGTTTCAAGACATGGCTGCGGCGCTTCAATGGCGTGGCCAGCCGCTATCTGCACCACTACACCAGCTGGCAGCAAGTACTCGATGCTGGCGCATTGACGACGCCCAGGCAGTGGCTCCGTGTGGCAGTAGCCGGGCGATAGCAACGCTGGTCGAGACAACAAGCGCTGGAGAAAGTTCCGTGCCAACAGGTAATGCCTAGCTTACGCGAACAGCGCCAAGCAGTGAGCCACTGCAGGCCGGCGCGACCAGGCCGGTCTGCTCACGCCACCGGCGTGAGCAGCGGCTGCCCGCTGAAATGTGCCAGCAGGTTGTCGACGACGAGCTGGCCCATCGCATGCCGCGTCTCCACCGTGAGGCTGCCGACGTGCGGCGTGAGCACCACGTTCGGCAGCGCGGCCAGCGCCGCGGGCACGCAAGGCTCGTCGGCGAACACGTCCAGCGCGGCGGCGCCCAGCCGCCCTTCCGCCAGCGCGGCGACCAGCGCCGGCTCGTCGACCAGCGAACCGCGCGCGATGTTGACCAGCGTGCCTTCCGGCCCCAACGCTTCCAGCACCGCCGCGTCGACCGTCCCTTTGGTGGCGGCGCCGCCCGGCGCGCACACCACCAGGTAGTCGCTTTCGCGCGCCAGCGCGAGCAGCGAGTCGCTGCGCGGCACGTCGACGCCCGCTTTCACGTTCGGCTGCCAGTAACGCAACCCGAGCCCGAACGCCGCCAGCCGCGCCGCCACGGCCTGGCCGATGCGCCCGAAGCCGTAGATGCCGGCGACCTTGCCGCGCAGCGCGCGCGCCGGCTTCACGGCAACGCCCGCGCTCCACTGGCCGGCCCGGACGTAGCTATCCAGCACCGGAATGCGGCGCTGGATCGACAGCAGCAGCGCCACCGCGAGATCGGCCACGTCGTCCGTGAGCACGCCGGGCGTGTTCGTCACGCGGATACCGCGCGGGCGCAATGCGTCGAAATCCACGGCATCGACGCCGATGCCGTTCACGGCCACGATCTCGAGCCGCGGCAACTGCGCCGCCAGTGCCGCCCCGATGCCGGCCATGCCGGTGGTGGCCACGCCACGTATCCCGGGTGCCACGCCGGCAATGAAGGCGGCACGGTCATCCGCCGGCACCTGCCATACATGGTGACAGTCGAAATGCTGCGCCAGCTGCGCCATCACGGACGCCGACGGGCTGGCCGCCATCACGAGGATTTCCGGTTTCATCTGCGTTATTCATTAGTGAACGATGTGTCATTCTAGGCGGGTTGGCCGTTTCCGACAATTCGTTCACCAGTCGAACACCAGCGACTGGTGCGCATGCACGCCGGCCAGCACGCCCGCCGCCGCGGCCAGCACGGTGCTGTGCATCGGGCTGGCAGCATCGCCAGCGGCGAACACGCCGGGCACCGAGGTCAGCTTGCGTTCATCCACGTGCAGATGCGCGCCGAACGGACCTTCGTCGAATGCGCAGCCCAGCTGCGCGGCCAGGGAGCCGGCAGGCTGCGTGCGCGGCGTCACGAACAGAGCACCCAGCGGCACCACGCGGCCGTCGGCCAGGCAAACGCTGTCGAGTCCGGGCGCATCGCCCAGCAGCGCCTTGATCGGCGTGCGCTCGATGGCCACGCCACGCGCGGCCAGGAGCGCCGCCGCTTCCCCTTCCGGCGCCGCGGCGCCCTGCGTAAACAGGATCGTCGGGCCCCAGTCCGGCAGCATGGCGGCCTTGTGGGCCGTCATCGCATCGCCGCCCAGCACGCCCAGCGGCTTGCCTGCCACCTCGTAGCCGTGGCAGTACGGGCAATGGATCACCGTGCGGCCCCACCGCTCCCAGAGGCCCGGCAGCGCCGGCAGCTCGTCGCGCACGCCGGTGGCCAGCACCAGGCGGCGCGCCTTTTCCTGGCGCGCACCGCCCGCGCCTTCGATACCGAGCATGAAGCCGCCCTCCGACCGCACGGCGGCAACCGCCTCGCCATCGGCAAACGTGACGGTGGGATAGGCGGCGAGCTGGCGGCGGCCATCCGCACGGATCGCCGCGGGCGGGCGACCGTCGTGCCCCAGGAAGCCGTGGGCATGTTCCGAATAGCGGTTGCGCGGCTGCCCTGCATCGACCAGCAGTACCCGGCGGCGCGCCCTTGCCAGTTGCAGCGCGGCGGACAGGCCGGCAAAACTGCCGCCCACGATGATTGCGTCATACATGTCGAACCCCTTATGTATCAGTTGAAGTTACATGATAGGCTGGAGACCGGCGCTTACGCAACTCTATTTGTTACATAAATACAGTCGCACTGGTCGAGCTGCTATCATCGCGGCATGAGACACGACAGCCGCCTTTCCCGCATGCTTCACGTGCTGATCCACATGGACAGCCTGGGCGCACCCGCCACGTCCGAGACGATTGCCGGCATGTTGAACACGAATCCCGTGGTGGTGCGACGGACGATGGCGGGACTACGCGAACATGGCTATGTGCTCTCCGGCAAAGGACATGGCGGCGGCTGGATACTGGCCCGGCCCTTGCATGAAATCACCTTGCTAGATATCCACCATGCGCTGGGCGATCCGCCGGTGTTTGCCATCGGCACCACGGACGAGCATGCCAGTTGCCTGGTCGAGCGGGCAGTCAATGCCACGCTGGGCGATGCGATGCGCGCCGCGGAAGGGGTGCTGCTGGAACGCTTCGGCAGCGTGACGCTGGCCGACCTGGCGCACGCCGTGGCGTCACCCGGACGGTAAGGCCGGCAACGCGGGCGCAGCCCCCTGCCGCCCGACTGTCCGGCGTCGCTTCAGCGGGCCGCCGCGCCGCGGATGAACCGCACCGTCAAATCCGGCTGGGCCACGGGCAGCATGTGCCCGCCATCGACCACTTCCAGCACCGCATGCGGCACCTTGCAGGCCAGCGCCTCGCCATGCTCGCGCCATGGCAGGATCCGGTCGTCCCTGCCGAACAGCACGGCCACCGGCATGCGCAGCTCGGCGTAGCGGCTGCTGTAGCCGGGCAGTTGCTCGGGTAGCGCTCCCAGGTCATCGGCAGTGGCCAGGAACTGGCCGGGGCGCAGGCTGAGCAATCCGCCGCCGCGCGTGGCGAAATCCGGCGGCACCGGGTCCGGCGCGAAAACCTGTTCAAGCACGGCATTGCCGCGGGCGATCGCTCCGGGCGTCGCCACTGTCCAGGCCATGAGGCGCCGCAGCCATGGCGAGTGCGTCGCCAGTGCTCCGAACGCGGCCGGCACTTCGTCAGGCAGGTGGGTCAGCGGCGCCAGCAGGGACAGGCCGGCCACGCGGTCCGGGTAGTCCAGCGCCAGGGCCAGGGCAACGGCACCGCCCAGCGAATGGCCGACCACGAGCGGCTGCTCCAGTTCGAGCCGGTCGATCAACGCCGCCAGTGCCGCCGCCTGTTCGCGCAGGCCGGCGCCCGCGCCGGGGCGCCGCAGCGAATAGCCCGAGCCGGGCCGGTCCACGGTGATCACGCGATGATGGTGGGCGAGCTGGCGCGCCACCTCGTAGGTGAAATGCGCCATCTGCCCGCCCAGCCCGTGGATCAGCAGCAGCGCCGGGCCCTGGCCCTGTTCGCGCACGTGCAGCCGGGCGCCCGGCACGTCGACGACGATGCCCTGTGGCGGTAGTGCCGCCTCGACCTTGCGTTCGACATAGCGTGTAAACAATGCCAGAGCGCCGGCCGCGAGGGGCACGGCAAGGCCGGCCACGGCGGCCGCAATCGTCGCCAGCGCCGGCATCAGCCAGGCACCATGCTGCTGGCGGCGCCGGTCACCACGGCGCCTCGTCCCTGAAGGATCATGTGCTGATTGGTCTTTCTCGCGCGCTGCGGTGACGCTGGCGGCGGTTGTTATAGTATCGATGGGTTAACTTCGCTACTTTATCCGGTCGCCTTGTCCAATGCAACGGCGCACGCTACGTCTGTGCAATCGGTCCCGTGCAACCCGTGCCGTATCCGCCAGGGCGCGTGCGTACAACGTTTCCCATGCCACGCGTGTACACTGATGTTTTTGCGCCAATGTCACCGATGTCAATATTCTCGAAAGCCGCGATCAAGCATGAGGCGGACGTGGCCGCCGCGCAGCAGGCCCAGCAGGAACAGGTCGCGCGTCAGGCCCGGCTCGACTTTCGCGAACAGTACCGCACCACGCTCGAGGGCGTGATCCGGCCGCAGCTTGCCGCCAT